>JANXWH010000029.1 GCA_025351245.1 Chloroflexota bacterium
GATCTGGTCGCCAGGGGCGACCGCGCCGCAAAGGGGGCGAACCGGGCCGCCGAGCGCCGACCGGGCCGCCAATGGGCAACCCCGCCGCGACGGCGAGCAGGTCAAGCGCCGACCGCGCCGCAAAGGGGGCGAACCGGGCCGCCAAGGGGCAACCGCGCCGCAAGGGGGGCGAACCGGTCCTCACCCGACCCGCGGCCGGGTCCTCGACGTCGGCCTACCGCCAGCCGCGGGCCTCGTCCGGGTAGACCCGGACTCGCCGGTACGGCTCGCGCCCGCGCGAGCGCGAGACGAGGTTCGCCCGCTCCGCCATCTGGTGCTGGAGCCGCCGGATGTAGGCGCTTTGCGGCGCCAGCTCCACGGCCTGCGACTGGCGCACCACCATCCCGATCGCCTCCTCCGTCTCGAGGAGCGCGGCCTCGCGCGGATCTACCTCCAGGCTGAAGACGGAGGTGAGGCTCGCCTGCATCTGGACCGTCGTGTTCGCCTTCAGGACGTAGACCGGCAGCGCCCGGTTCTCGGCATCGCGGATCGCCTGGCCCTTCTGGCGGTACTCGCTGCGGAGCGTCATCACGACGTCTGCCTCATCGATCTCTCGGGCGACGATGACGGGCAGCTGGAGCTCGCGGATGGCCTGCTCCAGCCGCTTCCGGCTGAGGCCGAACGGGAAGACCCGGAGCGTGGGGAGGATTCCGTGCTCCACGCGCAGCGCCGGGCCGTCCGCGTCGCGGGCCGCGACGATCGCCCGATCGGCGAGCGCCTCGTCATCGGCGACGAGGTCCGCGGCGTTCACCGGCCCGATCCCCTCCTCCGCCTTGAACGCCTCCAGCGCGCGGCTGGCCTGGTCGCGCCATTCGCGGTGGCGATCCAGCTCGCGGGCCTCGCGCGCGTGAACCTCGGCCGGCGCGACGGCCATTCCCAACCGCTCCAGCGGACCGCGATCGGCGATCTCCCCGGCCACGAACGGCGCCTCGGCGAGCGCGAAACGGCTGCCTGCAGCGGCGCGTGGAGGGCCTGGGGCCGGACCGCCGTTGGCCGGACCGCCGTTGGCAGCGCCGTCAGCCGAAGCGCCGCCGCCCGAAGCGCCGCCCGGACCCCGGTCGTCGTGCTGCGCGATCCGCTCGCCGGGCATCGTCCGGCCGGATTCGGCGCCCGGCGTGGGCCGCGCTGCGCCCCCCGGCGCGGACCGCGCGCTGCCGCCCGGGGATCGATCCGGGCCCCCCGGGGATCGATCCGGGCCCGTCATGGACCGGCCACCGCGCGTCTCGCGCCAGCCGCCGCTTGCGCCGGGCCGGAACGCGGGCGGGCGGGCCGCCGCGCCGCGATCCCCCTCCCACGTCGCGCTCCGGTAGGTGGTCTCGCCGCGCCAGCCCGGCTCCTGCCGCCAGCCGCCCGCGCCCACGAGCCCGGCGAACCGCTCGTGGCCCAGCTGCTCACGCGGCGAGGGGCGTGGCCGCGACTGGGTCCGGTGGACGCCGCCCTCGTCCCTCCAGCGCAGCTCGGGCGCGACGGGGTCGCCGCGGAGCATCGCGTCGATCGTCTCTCCCACGTCGCCGTGGACCATGACCCGTTCGCGGTCCTGGATCTCCACGATCACGTCGAACGTCGGCGGCGCCTTGCGCTCCAGGACGCTCTTCTGGGTCCGGCGGCGGCGCGCCTCCTCGTCGCCCAGCGTGACGCTCTGGATCCCGCCGATCAGGTCCGAGAGCGTCGGGTTCAGCATCAGGTTGTCGAGGTTGTTCCCGTGGGCCGTCCCGATCAGCTGGACGCCGCGCTCGGCGATCGTCCGGGCGGCCATCGCCTCCAGCTCCGTCCCGATCTCGTCGATCACGATGACCTGGGGCATGTGGTTCTCCACCGCCTCGATCATGACCTCGTGCTGGAGCGACGGCGTCCGGACCTGCATCCGGCGGGCCTTGCCGATGGCCGGATGGGGGATGTCGCCGTCGCCCGCGATCTCGTTGGACGTGTCGACCACCACGACGCGCTTGCCCAGGTCGTCGGCCAGGACGCGGGCGGCCTCGCGGAGCATCGTGGTCTTGCCGATGCCCGGGCGACCCATGATGAGGATCGACTTTCCGGACTCCACGAAGTCGTCGATGATCTCGATCGTGCCGTACACGGCCCGCCCGATCCGGCAGGTCAGCCCGACGATCTTGCCGGCCCGGTTCCGGATCGCGCTGATCCGGTGAAGCGTCCGCTCGATGCCGGCCCGGTTGTCGTCGCCGAACGAGCCGATCTTGTCGACCACCAGTGCGATGTCGGCCTCGGTGACCTCGCGGTCCAGGAGGGTGACCTCGGAGTCGGGGAAGCGCGCCTCCGGCACGCGGCCCAGGTCCAGCACGACCTCGATGAGCGCCGTCTGGTCCGGCAGCGCGTGGATCGCCGCCACGATCTCCGGCGGCAGCGCGCCGAGAAGCGCGTCGAGGTCGTCGATTATCTCGCGGGTTTGACGCTCAGCCATACCCTCCCCTTCAGCGGATCGCCGGCACCATGGCCGGCTCGGCGACGCGGACGAGTGTCTCCTTCATGAGGAGCGTGACGGTCGCGACGGTGGTGAATCCCTCCTCTTCGACCCGGTGCTCCAGGGGCGATTCGTAGGTCCGGATCGGGGAGATCACGCCGTGGTCGTGGCCGTGGTCCCGTCTCTCCGCCCGGGCGCGGATCACGCCCAGGCCGAACCGGATGAGCGGCGTGGCATCGGCCCCGGGCCGGACCAGGATCCGCAGGTAATGCGGCTGGTCCTCCTTGGCGACACCCACCTGCACGAAGCCCTGGAGCTGGGTCGGGTCCGCCGAGCCTTCCGGGGCCTCCTGCAGGAACGACTCGACGTCGGCGAATCGGAGGATCGGGGTCAGGCTGGAGCGTGGCATGAGCGACCCGGAGCCGTGGCGCTCCCAGTCGGCGATGCGGTTCATCTCCAGGCGCGCCACGGGCGCGGGCGTCACCGCGTTGTAGAGACGGAAGAGGGCGACCGCGTCCGTTCCACCCACGGGGCGGATCCCCAGCGCGCCGGCCTCATCCTCCGTGAACGGCTCGGGGAGCGGCAGGCTCGAGGGTCGGAAGCAGACCAGCTCGTCACCGTAGCGCATGAAGCCAGCCTGCATGAACAGCTCCACGTTGCCGTCGACGTCCGCGCAGGCGACATGGAAGCGGGTCGCC
Organism: Chloroflexota bacterium; assembly: GCA_025351245.1. Classification (GTDB taxonomy): domain Bacteria; phylum Chloroflexota; class Limnocylindria; order Limnocylindrales; family CSP1-4; genus CTSoil-043. Next base: position 3,160 of record JANXWH010000029.1, read on the forward strand.
CCGCGCTTCGTGCCATCGCGGAGGCACACCTGCACCATCCGGTAGCGAATGTCGCCGGCATCGGCCAGGCCGACCGCGTCGAGCTCCACGATCGTCCACTCGTCGCGAGCGCTGTCGCGCTCCACGCGGAGGAGCCCGCCCACGTGACCGCCAAGCTCGTGGACGTAGAGCAGGTCGTTGGGCCGGAACGCGCCCAGCGGGAGCCGGAAGAGCGTGAAGACACCGATCGGCGGGCCCGCCAGCGGCAACCCCAGCGACCGCGCGCCGGTGCCTTCGGCCTGGGCAAGGCGCGACAGCTCGCCGAGAGCGGACAGGTCCGTCAAACGCGCGGGCCGGACCTTGCCGCCCCTGCCCGGGAGGGATCCCGACCGGCCGGTCACGACTCGGCCTTCGCGCGGCGGATGGGATGGGGCCGCCGGCCGCTCCCCTCGCCCGGGTCCGCGTGCTCCGCGGCCATCGTTGCAACCAGGCGGTGGAAGCGCGTCTCGCCGGCCAGCTCCGGGTGGAACGACGTGGCGATCACGTTCTTCTCGCGCACGGCAACGATCCGCCCGTCGTCCAGGCGCGCGAGCACGTCCACCTCCGGGCCGATCTCCTCGATGATCGGGGCGCGGATGAAGATCGCGTGAACCGGCGTGTCGCCGAGGATCGGGACCTGCAGCTCGGTCTCGAAGGAATCGAGCTGGCGCCCGAACGCATTGCGCTCCACGACCGCGTGGAGGAGCGGGAGGATCGGCTCCTCGCCGCCGGAGATCTCGGTCGAGAGGACGATCATCCCGGCGCACGTGCCGAAGATCGGTGCGCCGGACCGGCCCAGCTCGAGGATGTGTTCCCGCAGCGCCCACCGATCGATGAGCCGGCGCATCGTCGTGCTCTCGCCGCCGGGCAGGATCAGGCCCGCGACCCCATCGAGGTCCGCGGGCAGGCGCACCTCCACGCCCTCCACGCCGATTGCGGCGAGGGTCGCCATGTGCTCCCGGAAGGCGCCCTGCACTGCCAGCACGCCGATCTTCACGATGGGGCTTCGGTCGGGGGTCGTCGATGGCCGGCGGGACGTCCCGACGGGGTCCGGGCGGTTGTCACCGGCCGGGTCCGCCGAGGCGCGCGTCGGGGTCGTCGACTACCAGCCCCGGGTCGCGAGGCGCTCGGCATCGGGGATGGCCTCCATCGCGATCCCCCGCATGGCTGCCCCCAGGCCTTTCGAGACTTCGGCCAGGATCTTCGGGTTGTCGAAGTGGGTGGTCGCCTGGACGATCGCGTTCGCCATCCGGGCCGGGTCCTCGCTCTTGAAGATGCCGGAGCCGACGAAGACGCCGTCCGCCCCCAGCTGCATCGCGAGCGCTGCGTCCGCGGGCGTGGCGATCCCGCCGGCGACGAAGTTGACGACCGGCAGGGCGCCGGCCCTGGCGACCTCGCGAACCAGCTCGATCGGGGCGCGCAGCTCCTTGGCGGCCACGAACAGCTCGTCCTCGCGCATGGACGCGAGCCGGCGGAGCTCCGCGTTGACGGTCCGGATGTGGCGGACGGCCTCGACGATGTTGCCGGTGCCGGCTTCACCCTTCGTGCGGATCATCGCGGCGCCCTCGGAGATCCGGCGGAGCGCCTCGCCCAGGTCGCGGCAGCCGCAGACGAACGGGACCTTGAAGGCGTGCTTGTCGATGTGGTTCGTCTCGTCGGCGGGCGTCAGGACCTCGGACTCATCGATGTAGTCGACGCCCAGCGCCTCGAGGATCTGGGCCTCGACGAAGTGGCCGATCCGGGCCTTGGCCATGACCGGGATGCTCACCGCGGCCATGATCCCCTCGATCATCGCCGGGTCGCTCATGCGGGCGACTCCGCCGGTGGCGCGGATGTCGGCCGGGACGCGCTCCAGCGCCATCACGGCAACTGCGCCGGCGTCCTCGGCGATCCTGGCGTGATCGGGCGTGACGACGTCCATGATGACGCCGCCCTTGAGCATCTGGGCGAGGCCCTTCTTCGTGGCCCACGTGGACGTTTCGACGGTCATGTCTGGCTGCGTTCCCTGATCTGGTCGGCGATGGTTCCGGGAGCAACCGACCGGGGGGTCATGCCCGCCTTTGGTCGCGCCGTCGCCCGCGCGCGTGGCCCGATTATAGCCGAGGGTTCACGGGCGCCCGGAAGCGGTGATCGAAGCCAAAGGCTCGGGCTCGCGCAAAGGCTCGGTGTCGCGCAATCGCTCGGTGTCGCGCAATGGCGGCGTTCGCTACGATCAGGTCGATGGATGAAGAGGCCGGCACGCCGCCCGACATTGCCCCTCGCACCGGCGGCTCTCCGACGCCCGATGGCGCGGCCGCCGAGACGGCCACGGCGGTCGCGAGGGCCACGGCCGCCGTCGCGCTGGGCGGGCTCGCCAAAGAGATCGCCGCCTGCCGCGCGTGCCCCCGCCTCGTGGCGTGGCGGGAAGCGGCCGCGGCCAATCCACCGGCACGGTTCCGCGGCGAACGCTACTGGGCGCTGCCCGTCCCCGGCTGGGGCGATGCCGCGGCCCGCATCGTCCTCGTCGGGCTGGCGCCGGCGGCGCACGGTGGCAATCGAACGGGGCGTGTCTTCACAGGTGACCGTTCGGGCGACTTCCTCTTCGCCGCGCTCCATCGAGCCGGGCTCGCGAGCCAGCCCACGTCGACCCGGCCCGGCGACGGCCTCGAACTGTGGGGCGCATACGTGGCTGCGGCCGTGCGATGCGCGCCGCCCGCCAATGCTCCCACCCCAGAGGAGCGCGACCGCTGCGCGCCGTTCCTCCACCGCGAGCTGGCCCTGCTCGTGGACGCGCGCGTGATCGTGGCTCTCGGCGCGTTCGGCTGGGTCGCCGCGCTGCGCGCGGTCGAGGCGACGTCCGGACGGCTCGCGCGCCCGCTGCCGCGCTTCGGCCACGCGGCCGAGGCCGCCGCCGGCCCGTTCACGCTCCTCGGCACGTTCCACCCGAGCCAGCAGAACACGTTCACGGGCCGCCTCACCGCAGAGATGCTCGACGCGGTCCTGGCGCGCGCCGTGGAGGTGGCGTCGGCCCGGGAGCCCTCCGGGCGGCCTGGCGGCCTGGCCGTGCCCGCGTCCGCGCTGCCGACATCGCAGGCACGGCACGCTCGCCGGCAATCCCGAACGCTCTTCGGGTAGGCTTCCCGGCCATGAGCAGCCCCGTCCCCGGCCGCACAGGCCGCGTCCACCAGGTCAACGTCTCCCCGGGCGGCGTGCCGAAGCTGCCGGTACCGGGCACCCAGGTCCGGCGCCTCGGCCTCGACGGCGACGGTCACACCGAGCCCGAGCCCATGCACGGCGGCGAGCTGCAGGCCGTCTCGATCTACTGCATCGAGGCGCTCGCGCGTGTCGCGGCGGACGGCCACCGCGCATTCCCCGGCGCCTACGGCGAGAACCTGACGCTCGAGTGGATCGACTGGCCGGCGCTCGGCCCGGGCGACCGCCTCGCGATTGGTGATGGCGGGCTCCTCGTCGAGCTCACGAAGCTCGCGGCTCCCTGCCAGACCATCGCCCATTGGTTCGTGGATCGGCAGATCGCGCGGATCAGCCCGAAGATCCACCCGGATGACGCGCGCTGGTACGCGCGGGTGATCGTCGAGGGTCCGGTCGGGGCCGGCGACGCGGTCGAGGTGCTCCCCGCCGCCGGGTGATGCGGCGACCACGGGCGGGCGGGGCGGCGACCACGGGCGGTCGCCGCGACCTCAGAGTCGCGCGAACCGGACCCCGCATAGATCGACGAGCAGGCGCTCGCCGGCCGTCGCCCGGAGGCCCACGCGCGCGGGCGGATCGCTGGCCGTCGGCCCCGCCAACGGCAAGGGCCACTCACCCGGCCCCGGCCGCAACCTCGACCCCGACGACACGAGCCGGATCGACTGGTCGCCCAGGCGCGCCTCCTGGTCACCGGGCTCGGCGCCCGGCGCGGGGCGGAACGCCACCCCGACCGTTCGCGCGAAATCCGCGGCCACCTCGGCGGGGTGCGCTACGCCCAGCTCGAGGCCCACCACTCGCGCCTGCCCGCCGAACGGGTGCACGAACGCAGCTCGTGCCCGGCGGGCCTCGTCGCCCCACTCGGGGCCGGCCAGCTCGTGCTCGATCAGGAACGGCGGTCGGTCGGCGGCGAGCGGCGCGGCCGCGGCCACGTGCCAGCGAATCACGCCGCCGTCCTGGCGAATCCGCTCACCGGGCAGCGCGTCGCCGATCGCGGAACCTGCCGCCCGCAGCGCCGCGACCTCGCGACGTGCGCCGTCCGTGGCGATCGCCCACGTCACGAGGCCGGGCGTCCCGGCATCGAGGGCGGCCAGTGCCGCAGCCCCGATCGGGTGCGCCGACGCGAGAGCCCGGTCCCGGACGCCGATCAGCTCGAGATACGTGTCACCCAGGAAGATGAGCCGGTTGAACGTGCCGGCCTGTTCGTGGCGGCCGCCGCCGGTCGCCGCGAGGCCGAGCGCCGCCTCGAGGTCCGCCGCGGCCTCGTCCGGGTCCGGCACGGCAATGACGAGATGGTCGATTCCCAGCAACATGCCGGCAGCGTACGCGGCGCGGGGTCACGCCACGCGGCCCGGGAGCCGGTGCCCTTCGGCCCATGACGAAGCCGTCGCACGGACGCCACTCTCGGGGCATGTTCACGCGTCTCCGCCGGATCCACCCGGCACTCATCCTCGCCGCGCTCGACCTGTTCGGGCTCGCGGTTGCCTCGTATCTCTCCATCGTCGAGCTCGGCGGCGGCGTCCCCGTCTGCGGTCCCATCAAGGGCTGCGAGACGGTGGCGAACTCCCAGTACAGCCGGGTCGGCGGCGTCCCGGTGGCCGTCTTCGGGGTCGGCCTCAGCCTGATCCTGCTCGTCGCGGCGCTGGGCTGGTGGAAGACCGGCGATCGACGCCTGCTCGCGACCCACTACGGGTTCAGCCTGGTCGGCGTGACCTTCGAAGCCTACTTCACGTACCTGCAGGTCTTCGTGATCGATGCGATCTGCGTCTGGTGCGCGTCGTACGGGATCAGCCTGGTCCTGCGATTCCTCATTGCGCTCGTCGTGTGGATGCGCCGTGATCGGATGACCACCCAGGCCGCCGGCTGGTAACGGCCGCGCGGAGTCGGCGTCGAGCCCGCACAGAGTCGGCGTCCAGCCCACCGTCTGCCCGACCCGCGCCAACCGGTGCGTGACCGGCTCGCCCGCACTGGCAGGCTGGCTCGCCCGCCGCGCGCGCCTGCTACGATCGCGCCGCATGGACGGCGTGGTGCTCGTACTGAACCAGAACTACGAGCCGCTGAACGTCTGCAACGTGCCGCGCGCATTCCGCCTGGTCTTCGGGTTCAAGGCGGAGGTCGTGGAGTACGACCACCAGACGTTCCACACGCCGCGCGCCGCGTACCGGGCGCCCTCGGTGATTCGCCTCCAGCACCAGGTCCGGCGGCCGCGCCCGCGGGTCAAGCTCGGCCGGCGCGAAGTCCTCGCGCGCGACCACCACACCTGCCAGTACTGCGGACGGCAGGGGACCGACCTCACGCTGGATCACGTCATCCCACGCCACCGGGGCGGCACGCATACCTGGGAGAATCTGGCGACTGCTTGCCGGATCTGCAACCACCGCAAGGGCGGCCGCACCCTCGAAGAGGCCCGCTTCCGCCTCCTGCGCGTGCCGTTCGAGCCTCGCAGCGACCTGTACTCGATCTTCACCCCGTTCCTGGCGGACGTCCGGAACGAGCCGTGGCGCGACTACCTCTTCCTCGGGAAGAATTGACGAGCCCGCCCGAACCCGCGCCTGCGCCCGACGGCGGCGCGACGGACCCGACCGAACCCGCAGCGGAGCCCGCGCCAACGGCCGATCCGACGCCGGGCCGCCCTGACCCGATCCCGGCCGGCGTCCGGGCGATCGCGGGCACGCTCCGGAAGGCCGGGCACGAGGCGCATCTCGTGGGTGGCTGCGTCAGGGACCTGCTGCGCGGCGTGAAGCCCGCGGACTGGGACCTGGCCACGGACGCGCGTCCGGAGCAGCTCCTTGCGCTCTTCCCGGGCGCACTCTACGAGAACCGGTTCGGGACCGTCGCCATCCAGGTCGGCGACGAGACCTACGAGGTCACCACGTACCGGCACGACGGCGCCTACTCCGATCACCGCCGGCCGGACGCGGTGGTCTTCGGCGATCGCCTCGACGACGACCTGGCCCGACGCGACTTCACGGTGAACGCGATGGCACTCGCGATTGGCGAAGAGGTGGGCGCCGGTCTGGAGGCAGAGCCGGCGGTCGACAGCGCGCGCCCCCTCGACCGTGCGGACGTCGCCGTTCCCGGCGCGATCCACGACCCGTTCGGCGGTCGAGCCGACCTTGCCGCCGGGATTCTCCGGGCGGTCGGCGATCCCGCCACCCGGTTCCGCGAGGATTCGCTGCGCATGCTGCGCGCCGTCCGATTCGCGGCGACGCTCGACTTCGCCGTGGAGCCGCGGACGCTCGCCGCGATCGAGGTGGACGCGTCGCTGGCGCGCTCGCTCTCGGGGGAGCGGGTGCTCGCGGAGCTGCTCACGCTGCTGGCGGCCCCGGTGCCCTCCGCGGGGCTTCGGCTTGCGCAGGAGACCGGCCTGCTGGCTGCGATCGCCCCGGAGCTGGCGCGCCAGCGGGGCGTTCCCCAGGGCAAAGTGCCCGGCGAGGACCTCTGGGACCACACCTGCCGAACGGTCGACGCGGCACCCAGGCCCGCCCCCGACGAGCCGCCGCTGCTCCGCCTGGCGGCGCTGCTCCATGACGTCGGCAAGCCGGCGACCTTTGCGGACGGCCACTTCGTGGGCCACGACGCGGCCGGCGCGTTGCTCACCGAGGCCTGGCTCACCCAGCTCCACGCCCCGCGCTTCCTGACCGCGGACACCGCGAACCTGGTTCGCCACCACATGTTCGTCTATGACGCGAGCTGGACGGATGCGGCCGTGCGCCGATTCATTCGTCGCTGCGGCGCATCGGCGATCCAGGACCTCCTGGACCTCCGGGCCGCCGACAACGTCGGGAGCGGGCTCTCGCCGGACGTCGACGGCCTGGAGTCGCTACGGGCGCGCTGCCGCGAGCAGCTGGACGCACGCGTCGCGCTGGACCTGTCCAGCCTGGCCATCAACGGGGATGACCTGATGAAGGCCCTCGAGATCCCGGCCGGGCCCGCGCTGGGCCAGCTCCTCGATCGCCTCCTGGAGATGGTGGTGGTCGACCCGATGCTGAACGACCGTTCGCGCCTGCTTACCCTCGCTCGCGACCTGGTCGCCGCTGACGGGGCGACGTCCGGGCCCGCCGGCGCCAGCTCGACCGCCGGGACCGAACCGACGTGATCGAGCAGCTCCTCCGGGCGGAGAACGCGCTCGGGCTCGGGCTCCTTGACCAGGCCGAGAAGATCTACGAGCAGACGCTGGCGCACGACCCGGCCAACGCGATCGCGCTGGTCGGACTCTCCCGCGTCGCGCTCGAGCGTGGAGACGAGCGCGCGTCGCTGGGGTTCGCCCGGCGCGCTCTCTCGATCGACCCGGAGAACGGGCAGGCGGGCCGGATGATCGATCGGCTGGAGGAGGTCATCCACGAGCGCGGCGACGCGATCCCGAAGGAGGCCCCGTCGATGCCGCTGCCGACGCCGCCACCATCTGCGACCACGCCGATGACGCCGGGGGCGCAGCCGCAAGACGTCCCACCTGCCGCGACGCCGCAAGACGTCCCGCAATCGCCGTCCGCCGCCGCACCCGAGGTCGCCCCGAAACGACGCGGCCTCCTGCGCCGACTCACCGGGAGATCCTGAGATGCGCGTCCTCGTCACCGGCGGGGCTGGGTATGTCGGTTCCGTCTCCGTCGAGGCGCTCGTCGCCGCCGGCCACGACGTGCTGGTCCTCGACGACCTCTCGAAGGGCCACCGCGACGCTCTCCCGGGTGGCGTGCGTTTCGTCCAGGGCAGCTACGGTGATCCCGCGGTCGTCGGGCAGCTGCTGGCGAACACGCCCGTGGACGCCGTCCTCCACTGTGCGGCTCGTTCGCTCGTCGCCGAATCCGTCTCGAACCCGGCCCTGTACTACCGCGAGAACGTGGCCGGCGGGGTTGCGTTCCTGGAGGTGCTCCGCGAGGCAGGCGTGCGCCGCCTCGTCTTCAGCTCGACCGCCGCGGTCTACGGGACGCCGGCCAGCGTCCCGATTCGCGAGGATGCGGTCCTCGCGCCGATCAACCCGTACGGCGAGACGAAGCGAACGTTCGAGGGCGCCCTGCGCTGGTACGCCGCCGCCTACGGGCTTCGGAGCGTGAGCCTGCGCTACTTCAACGTCGCCGGCGCATCCGGGCGCAACGGCGAGGTCCACGCCCCGGAGACCCACCTCATCCCGAACGTCCTGGCCGCCGCCGAGGGACGCGCCGCGCTGACCGTCTTCGGGATCGACTACCCGACGCCGGACGGGACGTGCATCCGCGACTACCTTCACGTGGAGGATCTCGCGCGCGCCCACGTGCTGGCGCTGGAGGCAACCTCGCCAGGCGATCCGCGGACGGCGGGTGACGGCGGGCCGGTGGGCCGAACCGCGCCGAGCGACCGAACCGCGGCGGACAGCCGGGCCGCGGCGCTTGCCATCAACCTCGGAAACGGCGGCGGCTTCAGCGTCCGAGAGGTCCTCTCGGCGGCCGAGACCGTGGTCGGCCGCCCGATTCCGCACGCCATCGGGGAGCGTCGGGCGGGCGATCCACCGGTCCTCGTGGCAGACGCCGGCCGCGCCGACGAGATCCTGGGCTGGCGCGCTCAGCACCGAGACATAGTGGAGATCGTCGCGTCCGCATGGGCGTGGCGGCAGGCCCACCCGGACGGCTACCGCGCCTGACGGCAACCCCCGCCGCGGCGCACGGCCGGGCGACGAGGCGCACGGCCCCCCGACGCGGCGCACCGCCCGCGGCGCACGGCCGGGCGACCAGGAATTGCCAGGTGCCCACGACGCGGGCGCTCGTCTCGACCGGGCCGGAAGGTCCTGCCAGATGCCCACGACGCGAGCGCTCGTCTCGACCGGGCCGGAAGGTCCTGCCAGATGCCCACGACGCGGGCGCTCGTCTCACCAGTGTCGTCATGCGCGCCCCAGGCGGTCACCTGACCGGTCCTGCGCTCGACACCGCGATGTCCCGGACCCAGTCCACGCGTGGCCCGACCACGGCTCCGGGGCGTCGCGCCGAGATGCGATGACGTGCGCCCGCCTGGGGCGCACATGGCAGGAACAGCCGACCAGACAAGGGACCTCGCTCGCCGGCGGCGGCATCCTGCCGGTGCCTCCACCAGAGGAGCGGGCAGACGGACGGCCGCCCGGCAGACGGCCCGGCGGGACAAACAGCGCGGGGCCGACCGTTGCCCTGCAACCGAATCGAAACGGAAGCGCGCCTCCGAGGGTACTGACCGGTGCCCCCGGACGCGCGTACGTTCAGCCTCCCGGGACGCCGTCCCCCTGCGGCAGGCCAGCCGGCCTCGCCGCTGTCCCGCGGGCCACCGCCCAGCTGAGGACGAACCGATGACCGCACTCGACCTGCAGGCCTCCATCTCTTCCCACCTCCGCGCGCCGCGGCATGCCGCCGACGCGAGCCGGCTCCAGACAGGCACCGTCGTCTGCGACGCCTGCGGCTGCCGCCTGACCACCCGCGAGAGCCTCGACGACAGCGGGTTCGGCGGGGACCGCACGTGGTGGCACTTCGCCGGTCACGCTGGGCGCGACGCACGCGGCTGCACCGTCGGCTGCGTGGAGATGGGCCACCGCCTCGCCTGATCCCCTGTCGGGCGGCGACGCCCGGTGCAGGTTCGGGCATCGCCCGGTGCAGGTTCGAGCATCTATTGGACGCCTCGGTGCCCTCACCGGGGCGTTCGCGCATCCCGGCGATCCCGCGCCGCCGCGGCACACGTCCCCGCACGCCGGAGCCCGCCGCCCGGGGACCCGCTTCCCGGGGACGCGTGACTCGGCGCGTATCATCCCGGCCATGGATGCAGATCCGCGCGCGTGGCGGCCGCAAACCTTCGGGCGTCGGCGCGTCAAGGACCTCTCAGACCCCGTGATCGAGCCTGCCTGGGAAGGCGTCCGGGTCCTCGCCCATCTCGACGCCGCCGCCGCCCGCGTGGAGATCCATGACGCGACCGGTGCGGACCTGGCACCGGACCACGCCCCGATCGTGGACGCGCTGCTCGCCGCATTCGCCGCCGACGCGGCCGTCCTGGATGGCTACCTCACGGACCAGGCGACGCGCGCCAGCGAGGGTCGCATGATCGTGACCAGCGAGAGCCCGACGGTTGGCGAGCACACGAGCCAGTTCTTCCTGGGCCGGCAGGGCGCGGAGCTGATGAGCGGGCGCGGTCGTCCCGGCCGGACTGGCGGCGCGCGGACCATCGACGAGATCGAGCAGACCCTCGAGAAGGTGCCGATCGCGTTCGTGGCCGTGGACCTCGTCGCGCTCGACGGCGAATCGCTCGTGGAGATCCCGCTCCTGGAGCGCAAGCGGCTGCTGGAGAGCGTGCTCTCGGAAGGCAACCTGGTCCGGCGAACTCCCTACGTCCGGGAACCTGCCGGCACGTTCATCATCACCTGGCGCTCGCTCGGCTTCGGCGGGCTGGCGTACAAGGCCGCGAACAGCCGTTACCACCCCGGCGCACCCAACGACGACTGGTGCCTAGCGCCGATGCCGCGCCGTTGAAGGCACGTCCGCGATCCCGTACGCCGGCCGCCCCCGCGGCCCGGCCGCCTGCGTCCCGGCCGCCTGCGTCCCGACCGACGGCCGCCCACCCCGGCCGTCGTGGTACGGTGAGTCGGTGCCCGCTTCCCTCCTGACCCCGGCCATCCAGGCCGAGCTCCAGCGCCTGGGACACGCCGACATCATGGTCGGCATCCCCAGCTTCAAGAACGCCGCGACCATCGGCCACGTGGTCCGGGCCGCGCAGGCCGGCCTGGTCCAGTACTTCCCGGATCTGCGGCCCCTCCTCGTCAACGCGGATGCCGGCTCGACGGACGGGACCCAGCGCGTCGTCGCGGAGACCGAGCCGCCCGATTACGTGGAGCGGATCCTCCTGACCCGGCCCACGAATCGCCTGGAGCGCCTCACGCTCACCTATCCCGAGGTGGACGGCGTGGGCGGCAAGGGCGCCGCCCTGCGCACCATCTTCGAGATCGCAGCGGCGCTCGACGTCCGCGCGCTCGTCGTGGTCGACTCGGACCTCCGCTCCATCGGGCCCGAGTGGGTGGAGCTCCTCGCCGGGCCGATCCTCAAGGGCGGCTTCGACTACGTCACGCCCCTCTACGCCCGCCACAAGTACGACGGCACGATCACGAACACGGTCACCTACCCGCTCACCCGGGCGCTGTACGGCAGGCGGATCCGCCAGCCGATCGGGGGCGACTTCGGGGTCTCCGGCGACCTCGTCCGCCACTACCTCGCGCAGGACGACTGGACGCCCGAGGTGAGCCGGTTCGGGATCGACATCTGGATGACGACCCACGCGCTCACCGGCGGCTTCGCGGTCTGCGAGGCGCGCCTCGGCGCGAAGATCCACGACCCGAAGGACCCGTCCGCGGACCTCGGGCCCATGTTCCGCCAGGTGGTCGGGACGATCCTCGCCATGGCCGGGCGCCACCCCGAGGCATGGCTCGACGTCCACGCCAGCCACGAGATCCCCGCCTACGGCTTCGAGCGCTGGGTGGAGCCGACCCCGCTCCACGTCAACACGCTGCGCCTGCTCTCGGAGTTTGACGCGGGGCGGATGACGCTCGCACCGACCTGGCGGGCGATGCTCGCGCCCAACCACGCGGCCGCCGCGTTGGAGATCTCGAAGGAGGCGGGGCGGCTCGCGGAGGCGGCCGGGAGACGGCTGGGCCTCGGCGGCGAGGCCGGGCCGGACCACCACGTCACGACGGACGAGATGTCCGACGCGGTGGCCACCTACTCCTTCCCCGACGAGCTGTGGGCCGGCATCGTCTACGACCTCGTGGTGGCCGCGCACGCGAAGGTCATGCCGCTCGAGACGCTCGTCGCGGCGCTCGTGCCGCTCTACTTCGGGCGGGTCGGCAGCCTGATCGTGGAGGCCCGCCACCTGGACCAGGGCGACGCGGAGGAGCGCGTGGAGCGCCAGGCCCGCGCGTTCGAGCTTCGCAAGCCGTATCTCGTCGAGCGCTGGAACGCGGCGCAGCAGGCGCGCGCTGCAACGGGCGCGGCTGCGGACGGCGCGGACGCGGCGGCGAGCTTGCGCGCCGGGGAGGTCGCCGGATGACCCCGCGGCCACCGCTCCCCGGCCGGATCCTGATCCCCGTCGCGAACCCGGCCACGGCGGAGGAGCTGATCCGGATCGGCGCAGCGCTGCTGGATCCGCGCGACGGAGAGCTCACCGCGCTGGGCATCGTGGAAGTCCCGGAGGAGATGCCGCTTTCCGAGGGCGCCACGAAGGCGCGCCAGGCGCGCCGGCTGCTCCAGAAGGTGCTCGACTACGCGCCGGAGGGGACGCACGTCCGGCCGGTGGTCCGGATTGGGCGCCGTGCGGCGGAGGGGATCGTGGAGGCCGCCATCGAGCTCGAGGCGGACCTCGTGATCTTCGGCTGGGGCGGCCGGACCGGCGGACGAGCGAGTGGTCGGTCCGCGGTGGGCGGGCGTGCCGCCGCGGCTGCCGCCGCGAAGGCCGGGGCCGGCAACGGCGACCCCGCAACTCCGACGGCGTCCGTCTTCAGCCCCACGATCGACGCGGTGGTCCGCGAGTCCCCGTGCGACATCGCCGTCGTCAAGCAGCGACCGATGGCCGAGATCCGGCGGATCCTGGTCCCCGTCCGCGGCGGCCCGCACGCGGAGCTGGCACTCGACTTCGCCGACGCCCTGGCCCGCCGGCACGGCGCCCGGGTCACCGTGCTCCACGTGGTGCCGCCGGGCCTGACTCCGGCCGTCCGCGCCCAGGCCGAGCATGCCCTGGCCACCTTCCTGAAGCTGCACGCCCGCGGCCACGCCGACGGCCTGCTGCGCGAAGCGCCGAACGTCCGGAACGCGATCCTTCGCGAGGCGGAGAAATCCGACCTCGTGATCATGGGCGCCTCGGCCGCGCCGGAGGGCTCGGTCGTCGAGAACTTCCTGTTCGGCGTGCTGCCGGAGACGATCGCTGCCCGCGCCAGGCCTCCCGTGATCGTGGTGAAGACCCGGGAGCGGATCGACAGGTCCACGTTCGAGGAGCTGGCCGCCCGGGCCGAATCGCTCGCCGCCGCCGAGCGAGCCGCCGAGGAATCCCGGGCCGTGCCCGCCCGCGTGGAGCGCTGGTTCGGCGAGTCCAACTTCCACCACGCCGAGTTCCGCGACCTGCGCCGCCTGGTGGCGCTCAAGGAGAAGCAGGGCGTTACCGTCAGTCTTGTCTTACCGACCCTGAACGAGGCCGCGACGATCGGCCCCATCGTCCGTCGGGCGCGGATGCTGCTGATGGATGCCGTCCCGCTGGTGGACGAGCTGCTCGTGATCGACTCCGCATCCGACGACGCGACGTGCGAGATCGCCGCCCACGAGGGCGCCCGCGTCGTGCAGCATGCGGACGTGCTGACCCGCTACGGCTCCTACCGCGGGAAGGGAGAGGCGCTCTGGAAGAGCCTCTTCGAGTCGTCGGGCGACATCGTCGTCTGGTGCGATACGGATGTCCGCAACTGGCATCCGCGGATGGCGTACGGGACGCTGGGTCCGCTCCTCATGGAGCCGCGGATCCAGTACGTCAAGGGCTACTACCAGCGCCCGATCGTGGAGGACGGGGTGCTGCGGGAGGGCGGCGGGGGCCGGGTCACCGAGCTGGTCGCGCGGCCCCTCATCAACCTGTTCTACCCGGACCTCTCGGGCTTCATCCAGCCACTCGCGGGCGAGTACGCGGGGCGCCGCAGCCTGCTGGAGACGATCCCCTTCTTCACCGGCTACGCGGTGGAGATCGGGCACCTGATCGACATCGCGGAGCGGGCCGGGCTCGAAGCGCTGGGCCAGGTGGACCTGGAGCGTCGCATCCACCGCAACCAGGAGCTCGAAGGGCTCTCGAGGATGAGCTTCGTGATCATCCAGGCCGTCATGAAGCGGCTGGAGGAGCGCCGCCGCGCTCGACTCTTCGCGGAGATGGGCTCCACGATGAAGCTGCCGCGCTCCGGGGCCGACCGCCTGGGCCTCGAGATCATCGAGCTCGCGGACCGCGAGCGCCCTCCGATGATCCGGATCCCGGAGTACCTCGAGAAGCGCGCCGCGCACGCGGGCGGGTAGCGGCGTGCCGGCGGATGGCGGCGTGTCGAACGCTCGGGCGGGTGACGCCCTTCTCAACGCTCGGGCGGGTGTCGGCGTGCCGGGCCGCCCGCTCACCGTCCTGATCGCGCCCGACTCGTTCAAGGGATCGCTCACGTCCGTCCAGGTCGCGCGCGCGCTCGCGGCGGGCTGGGCGCGTGCCCGCCCGGACGACCGCCTCGTCCTGGCGCCGCTCGCCGACGGCGGGGAGGGCACGCTCGTCGCGATCCAGGCCGCCGGCGGCTGGACATGGCAGGAGGCCGCGGCCCATGACCCGCTTGGTAGGCCGCTCATCGCGCAATGGCTCCGCAGCGCCGACGGGACGCGCGCCGTGGTGGAGCTCGCGGCAGCGTCCGGCCTCTCGCGGCTGGCTCCGGCCGAGCGGGACCCCGCGGCCGCCTCCACGTACGGGACCGGCGAGGTGCTCCGCGCCGTCCTCGACGCGAGTGTCCGGCAGATCGACCTGGGCGTCGGCGGTAGCGCGACCACGGACGGGGGCCTCGGGATCCTTGCCGCGTTGGGGCTCGGGATGACGATCGAGCCGGAGGTCGTCGTCCACCTCGACGAGTTGGACCCGCGCCTCGCGGATGTCGTGTTGCGGATCGCGTGCGACGTGACGAACCCGCTCCTGGGGCCGCGCGGCGCGGCTGCTGTCTACGGCCCGCAGAAGGGCGCGAGCCCGGCCGATGTGCGCGAGCTCGACGCGGCGCTCGCCCGCTGGGCCGACGCCCTGGAATCCGCGACCGGCCGCCGCGAGCGCGACACCTCCGGAGCCGGCGCGGCCGGCGGGACGACGTTCGGGCTCGCCTGCCTGCGCGACCGTTTCGCCGGCTTCGAGATCGTGCCCGGCGTGGAGCTCGTGATGGAGGCAGCGGACTTCGCGGCCAAGGTCGCCGGGGCAAACCTCGTGCTCACGGGCGAGGGCCGGATCGACGGCCAGACCGCGTTCGGGAAGACCGCGCTCGGCGTGGCGCGGCGGGCGGCCGCGGCTGGGGTCGGGTGCGTCGCCGTCGGCGGCGGCGTGGAGCCGGACGGGATCGCGGCGCTCGCGGCGGTCGGCGCTGTCGCCGTCCCGGTGACGGAGCGACCGCAGTCCGTGGAGGAGGCGATGGCCGCGGGCGCGGCGCCCCTCGAACGCTGCGGCGAGCGCCTGGCCCGACTCATCGGCATCGGGACGCAGCTGATCGGCCTCGGTGGCACCGGCGACCGCGACCCACGGCCCGGCGACCCGGGTGTGCACCGGGTGCGCACTATCACCGCCCGCGATCCGGCAAGGGGCGATCCTGCGTCACGGGACGCGCCGGGCGACCGGTGACCGGTTGTTCCGGTCACGGGACGCACACGGCGACCGTGCAGCGCCGCCTCGCCGGTCGCAGCGGTCACGGGGTGCACACCTCCGGCGCCGGGCACCGAGTCGCGGCCGTGGCTGGGGTCGCGTGTATCGCCATCGGCGGCGGCGTGGATGCGGCGGCGTGGAGCCCGCCGGCAAGCAGCTGGCGCAGCTCATCGGCGGCGGGCGGGGCTTGTTGACTACGGCCGCGGACTGAAGTCATGCTGCGCCCGTGGTCGAGACCGTCAACGTCGGCGAAGCGAAGACGCACTTCTCGCGCCTGCTCGCCCGCGTGGAGGCCGGCGATCGGATCGTGATCGCCCGGGCCGGGCATCTGATCGCGGAGTTGGCCCCGATCGCGGAGTTGGCCCCGATCACGCACGCGCGGCCGCCAGGCATGCCCGGGATGGATCGCGGGCGCCTCGTGATCGACGACAACTTCGACGACCCGCTTCCGGACTTCGAGGAGTACATGTGACGGTGCGCATGCCGCGAGCCCGCCCCGCGAAACTACCACGCGCGCGCCGCCCAGCGGATCCCGCCCTTACGTGGGCGCGCAGCCTGCGGCGCCGCCGGCCCGGGCTCGTCGAGTTCGTCGTCGAGCAGCTGGGCGGGCTGTACGGCGTTCCGGCGCCGGCACAGCGCCTGGACCCGGTGAGCGAGCTGGTCCTCACGATCCTGTCGCAGAACACCGCCGACCTGAACTCCGAGCGAGCATTCGGGGCGCTCCGGGCGGCATACCCGTCGGGCGGGCCGATCACGACCCACCGCGTGGTCGGACCCGACGGCACGGAGGCACCCCCGGAAGGCTGGGGCGGCGTCGGGCTCGAGCCGGGCGCGCCGCCGGATTGGTCGGCCGTCGAAGGCGAGGACGTCGGCGCGCTGATCGAGGTCATCCGGATCGGCGGGCTCGCCAACCAGAAGGCGCCGCGGATCCAGGCTGCCCTGCGGACCATCCGCGAGCGGAGCGGCGGCTACGACCTGGGCTTCCTCGCCGGGCTTCCGCCGCGCGAGGCCCGCGACTGGCTCACGGCGATCCCGGGGATCGGTCGCAAGACCGCGTCGATCGTCCTGCTGTTCTGTTTCGGGATGCCGCTCATGCCGGTGGACACGCACGTGGAGCGGGTGAGTCGGCGCATCGGGCTCGCGCCGCCGACGGCCGGCCCGGACGAGCAGCACGAGATCTACGCCCACCTCCTGGCGCCGGACCAGTTCTACGCCGCGCACGTCCTGCTGATCCAGCACGGCCGCCGGACCTGCGACGCCCGCCGTCCCGCCTGCGATCGCTGCCCGATCGCCCCGCGCTGCCGCTTCTTCGACCCGCGAGCCGAGTGACGGCGGCCTGACGGCCGCGAAACGGCGGCCTGACGGCCGCGAAACGGCGGCGTACGCCGGCGTTCGCTTGCGGCGCATACCGCACGGGGCCACCCCTTCTCCGCAATGTCCGGTACGGACATATCGGCCGTCGTGGACCTGGCCACAAAGTGCTCGGCCTCCGGCCTTTGTTGGTCCGCTCGACCTGAGTGACATGCTGCTATACTGCAAATCATGAAGACGCATATTCTGACGGTCCAGTCGCGAGGAACGGTCTCCCTCCCGGTGCAGCTTCGCCGTCGTCTCCATCTCGACCAGGCAGACTCGCAGATCAAGCTGATCGAGCACGATGACGGGCGCGTCGAGCTGCTCCCGGTCGTCGTGGTGCCCGCCGATCAGGCGTGGTTCTGGACCGATCGCTGGCAAGCGATGGAACGAGAAGCGGACGCAGACATCGCTGGGGGCCGGGTGGTCGTCGTCGAAGGCGTTGACGATCTGATCGCGCATCTCGACTCGTAACGCGGTGAAGTACGCCGTTCTCGCCGCGTTCAAAGCCGACTACAAGCGCCTTTCCCCATCCGAACAGGTCCTGTTCAAATCGGCCCTCCGAGTTTTCATCGAAGCGTGCGACCGGTACGCTGTCGACCCGTCCTCGGCGTGGCCGGCCTCCCTCCGGGTCAAGGGCGTCGAGAATGCCCCGGGCGTTCTGGAAATGACGTGGAGCTTCAGCGGACCTGACGGCCGCGCGACCTTCGCGTGGATCCAGGTCGAAGGCCAGCTGGCGGTGTGCTGGCGTCGCATCGGGGGCCACGAGGTCTTCAAGAAGCCGTAGTGGCATCGGCCACTCGGTCGACGACTTCGTGAGCCATTACCCGTCGGTCTCGCGAGAGCAGGCGATCGCGGCACTCGAGGAGGTCGAGGAGATGCTCGGGGTCAACCGCCGGCAGCAAGTGTGGGCAAGCCATAACACCGGGTTGCCGCTCTCAACTGACGTAATGGCGACAAAAGGTTGACGGAACGACGACAGGTGCTATGATCTCGTGGCCGCAACAGGAGCACCGAACATGACGACCGCCGTCTACGCGACCGAGGTCCGGCGCGTCCGGGACGCGGGCCTCGAGACCATCGACATCGCCCAGGCCACGGGCGTCGACACCAGCACGGTGTCCGCTTGGCTCAACGCCCGACGCACGCCCACCGGCGCCCGGCGCAACCGGCTCGTGGAGCTGTCGGCAATCGTCGAGCGCCTCCAACGCGTCATGGATCCCGCCTACGTCCCGGTCTGGCTCGTGAAGCCGCTGACGCTGCTCGATGACGAGCGCCCGATCGAGGCGATTGCCCGCGGCCGCTACCGCGCGGTGTCGCGACTGGTCGCGCAGCTCGAGAACGATTCCTTCTCCTGAGCAGCCGGATCGCGCGGATCCGCGTCCGAGGCCGCTGGTGGCGCATCACGCGGCCCGGCACCAGCGCGCTCTTCTATTCGATGGACGCGTTCGACGCCCGCTGGCAGACCGGGGCCGTCGTGCGCGGACTCTATCTCGCCGACTGTGAGGGCACGGCCTGGGCGGAGTGGCTGCGTGCCACCGCCGAGCTGGGCGTGCCGCCGGCCTCACGGCTGCCGCGCGCGATGTGCCCGCTCGAGGTGGACCTCGACAGCATCGCGGACCTCACCAGCCTGCGGCTGCTCACGGGGCTGGGTCTCGGGCCGATGCGCCCGACGCAGGCCCAGTGGGCCGACACCCAGCCCGTCGGCGAACGCCTCTGGCGCGACGGGGCCGCCGGCATCCTCTCGCCGTCGGCTGCCCACGAGGGCCATACGGTGCTGACTGCGTTCCGCACCGGTCCCGACCTGCTGGGCGTCGTCGAGGTCGATCCGGTCACCGTCCACGACGCCATCCCGAGGATCCCCACCGGCCTGCGCACGTAGGGCCGCGTCCTCCTGTGCCCTGCCGTCTTGTCGGGCGGCGACTGTGCTTCGGCTGAAGTAGGCATCCCGCACGCGCCGGGTGACGCGGGCCCCCGCGTCGCCCGCGCGGGGGTGGGCTATCCTCGCGAGGTGCTGATCCCCGGCGGGCCGGGCGGCCGCGAACGCCCGGCGCGACTCCTCCTGGTGGACGACGACGCGAATCTGCTGGTCGTCCTTGCCGAGCAGCTGCGCGCGGACGGCTACGACGTGGGAACGGCCCGCGACGGCGTGGAGGCGCTGCGCCGCCTGGAGAACGCGTGGCCGGACCTGGTCCTGCTGGACATGATGATGCCGCGCCTGGACGGCATCTCCCTCGCGCGCGAGATCAAGGCCCGCGCGGACCTCCCGATCATCGTCCTGACCGCGATCGACGCCGCCGACTCGAAGGCGGAGCTCCTGGACGAGGTGGCCGAGGATTACGTCACGAAGCCGTACCACTACCCTGAGCTGCGGGCGCGGATCAACCGCGTGCTCCGGCGCCTGGGCGACCGTCTGCCGGGCCAGCGCATCGTGCTGGGTCCGAGCTTGACGCTGGAGCTCGGGCGGCGCGCGGCGACCGTCAACGGTACGGACGTGTCGCTCACCCCGACCGAATCGCGCCTCCTCTACGCGCTGGCCGCGAACGTCGGCCAGACCGTCCCGACCGAGACCCTCGTGGCCCGCGGCTGGGCCGACACGGACGGCGCCGACCCTTCGTACGTCTGGGTCACGATGCGGCGGCTCCGCCAGAAGATCGAGCCCGATGCGAACCGGCCGCGCCACCTGATCACGGTCCGCGGGATCGGCTACCGCCTGGAGGCGGACTCGAACCGGCTGGAGGCGGACTCGACGTGATCCCGTTCCGGGTCCGGATCACGGCCGCGTTGCTGATCGCGGCGTTGACGCCCCTCGCCGCGTTCGGGGCGCTGCTCGTGATCACCGGCCGGGCGGACAGCGACGGCAGTATCTTCCGGATCCTGCTCACAGCGTTCGTGATTGCCGCGCTCCTCGGCGTAGGGATCGCGTTCGTCGTGGCCGGCAGCCTCACTGCGCCGCTGCGGGCGCTTGCCACGGCACTCGACCGGATCGCGGCCGGCGACACGAGCACGCCGCTCCCGGCCCTGGCGGACGATGAGCTGGGCCGCCTCGCGGAGCGCCAGAACCAGCTTGCCGCCGACCTCCTGCGCCGCAACCGGCAGGTGGCGCGCGTGGTCGATGCCGTCGGCACGTACTCGCCGCGCGAGGGCGCCGACCACCTCGTTGACCTCGCGATCGCTGACGCGCGGGCCGCCTTCGGCCTGATCGACGCCCGGATCGTGCTCGGCAACCCGTCCGTCATCGCGGCCGAGGAACGCGTGCCGGGCGATCCCCTGCCGGTCCACGCGGATCTCCGTGCCGGCGCGGAGCCGCTGGGTGCGCTCGTGGGCCACGCCTCCGCCACCGCGCGCTGGGATCGCGCCGACCAGGACCTCCTGGAGCTGTTCGCGGCGTTCGTCGGCGTGGGCCTGCGCAACGCCGAGCTGTTCGCCCGGGTGGCCGACCAGAACGAGCGGCTCCGGGAGCTGGACGCGGCGAAGGACGACTTCCTGCGCGGTGTCAGCCACAACCTCCAGACCCCGCTCGCACGGATCCGCGCCTACGCGGACCAGCTGGCGGCCGAGCTGGCCGCCGGTGGCGAGCCCGACCGCCGCCTCGGGATCATCGCGGAGCAGAGCGACCGGCTCTCACGGATGGTGCGCCAGCTCCTGACGGTCAGCCGGCTCGACTCCGGCGTCCTGCGCCCCGTCGCCGAGGTCTTCGCCCTCGGGCCGCGCGTCCGCCGCGCGTGGGAGGCGCTCGGCGCGAGCGGCGTCCCGTTCACGCTCGCCGATCTATCCGGCGGGTGGCTGGCCCTCGCCGACCCCGACCAGGTGGACCAGGTGATCTGGGGCCTGCTGGACAACGCCGTGAAGTACGGCGGGGGCACGCCGATCACGGTGAGCGTGACGCTCATCCCCGGGGAGGGCGGCTCCCTCGAGGCGCGCGCGTCGGCCGAGGGACGGGCCGCGGGTGGCGGCACCCTGCGCCTGCGCATCGCGGACGCCGGGCCCGGGATCGCCGACGCCGATCGTGGGCGCCTCTTCGAACGCTACGCCCGCGGCACCCTGCCCGGCGTCGAAGGCACCGGCCTGGGCCTCTACGTGTCGCGCGAGCTCGCTCGGGCCAACGCGGGCGACCTTGTGCTGGATCCCGCGGAACCCAGGCCGACCGATCGGCCGGCGGGCGGAGCGGTTGGGTCGGGCAAACCGTCGGCCGCCAGAGGCGCCGCATTCACGCTCACGCTCCCGGCGGAGTCTCCCACGGAGGGCTAAACGCGCGAGCCGAGCGTCTCCCCGCCGCCGATCAGGCCGAGGGCTGTTGCTCAGGCGGACTCAGGCGCGATCCCGGCGCCGACAGTCGGCGATGGCCGTGTCCAGATGATCCGGCGAGGATCTCCGACGCACAGCAAGGCCGCCGCGACGGCAAGGATCGGCGCGA
>JANXWH010000053.1 GCA_025351245.1 Chloroflexota bacterium
CGCTGGATCGAACGCCGGCAAGAAGTCGCTTTCGCTTCGGCCCGGGATGCCCGGCGGGACCATGCCCGTCGCCGGCAGCGCAGCGTTCCCGTCGCCAAGTCGCACGACGCGCCGCCAATCCACCGCCTGCGCGAAGGCGCGCCGGATCCGCGGGTCATCGAACGGCGCCCGGCGGGTGTCGAACCCGTAGTAGGTGACCGCGAGGTCGGCGGAGGAGCGGAGCTGCGGCCCGAGGGCTCGGTCGTAGCCAATCCACGAGGCGTCTTCCGAGCCGACCGGCGTCCAGTCCAGCGTGCCCGCGCCGAAGAGGTCGACCGGCGACTTCCCGCCGACGTCCGTGACAAGCGTCACCCGCGACAGCGCCGGCGTGCCGGCCCAGTAGCGGTCATTGGCCGTGAGGAGGAGCTCGGTCGATGTGCGCCCCGCGAGGACGTAGCCGCCCGACGCCACGAAACCCTTTCCGGCGTCGAGAGCAGTCCGGCCCCGGCCAACACCGGGCGGGACTACCGCGAGCGACGGGCTGGCCGCGATCGCCGGGAAATCGCCGGCGGGACGCGTCAGCCGAACCTCGAACAGTCGCCCATTCGCGTGCAGGCCGACGGTCGTTGGGTCGGTCGATGCTCCACTCGCGTACGCGCGGGCACCGACAACGTCGTACAGGAGCGCCGCCAGCGGTGAGGGTGCGGAAGGATCCAGGACCCGGAGCCAGCTCCGGGCGACATCGTCGCCGGTGATCGGCGTCCCGTCGGAGAACGCGAGGCCCTCGCGAAGCGTGAAGTCGACCGTCCGGTTGCCGTCCTTGAACGTCCAGCTCGCGGCGAGCGCCGGGCGGGGCGCCAGGCTTCCATCGATGGCCGTGAGGCCCTCGAACAGCTGGGCGATCACGGCCGCGCTCCCGGCATCACCCGCCACGGCGGGATCGATCGTTGCCGGGGCCGACATCGCGATTCTCGTCTCGCGCTCGGCGCCCCGCACGTGGCCGCCCGGCGCTGCCAGCACCAGGCCGGCAACCGCAACGAGCCCCGCGATTCCGAGGATCACGCTGCGGCCGGTCAAGCCGACGCGGCCGGTCAAGCCGACGCGGCGTGTTCGGCGTGGCTGGGAATGCATGGGGCCGAGTATAGGTCGAGCTCCGGCGATACCCGGCGCGCGGGCAGCAGAAGAGGCCCCTACGCCAGGCACCGCCGGGGAACGATGGTCTTCGCGAGAGGCCTCTGCAGGTCTAACGACCGCGAAGGCGGTTCGTTATGGGGGCACGGCGACGGATCGTCGAAGTGGTCACGCGTCGGCGTCACGCTGGCGACGTGCCTCGTAGAAGAGGATGGCCGCGGCGGCCGCCACGTTGAGCGAATCGGCGCGGCCCCGCATCGGCAGCCGGACCGCGGTCACGTCGTTGCCCGACCAATCGGCCGTGAGCCCGTGCGCCTCACTCCCGAGGACCAGGGCGACCGGGCCCGTCAGGTCCACCTCCGTGTAGGGCACGCTCCCGTCGACGCGCGCCACGACGACCCGCAGGCCGCGATCGCGGAGCCAGGCCAGTACGTCGGCGGTCGTCGCGACCGCGAGCGGGAGCGTGAAGACGGTCCCCAGCGATGCCCGGACGGCGTTCGGGTTCCATGGATCGGCCGAGGCGGCGGAACCGCCCGCGGCGATCAACGCGTCCAGCCCCGCTCCGTCTGCGCTTCGGCAGACCGCGCCCAGGTTTCCCGGCTTCTCCACGTCCTCCAGGACGCCGACGAGGGGCGCGATTGCCGGGAGGCTCACGGCCGCGAGATAGGTCCCCGGCGCGGTCGCGACGGCCACGATCCCGCTCGCACGCTCCCCGTACGCCAGGCGGGCAAGCAGGTCCGGCACGACCGGAATGAGCGGGACGCCGAGGCTGGCCGCACGGGCCGCGACCGCGGCGACTTCCGGATCCGGGGAGGGTCCCGCCACCACGAACGCCTCTACGAGCCTCACTCCCGCGTCGAGCGCGCGCGCCACCTCGCGCGCCCCGTCGACCAGGAGCCGGCCGGTTCGAACGCGGTCGCGTCGATCACGCAGCGCGGCCGCGGCACGAAGGCGCGGGTTCGCGGCGCTCGTAAGCGTCGCGCGCGCCGCGCGGTCGTCGGTCACGATCCCCACCGGATCGCGAGGCCGGCCGGGAGCTGCCGGCCGTCAGGGCGACGGACGCCGAGCGGGATCACCTCCGCGCCGCGCGCGAGCATGTCGCCGAAGGCGCCCCCGATCCCGGCGCGGAGCTCGGCGGCATCGAACCCGGTGGTGTGTGCGGTCAGCACGAAGAACGCCGGCGCCGGGCCGGTCAGGGCGGCGCACCCGGACAGCAGCTCGGCCAGGTCCGCCTCCAACCGCCATGCGGCACCCCCGCGGGGCGCGTGCCCGTAGGCCGGAGGATCCAGCACGACTCCGTCGTACCGGCGGCGACGGCGCGCCTCCCGGGCCACGAAGGCGCGGGCGTCGTCCACGATCCACCTGACCGGCGCGTCGTCGAGACCTGCGCGCGACGCGTTCCGGCGCGCCCATGCGACGGCCGGCCGCGAGGCATCCACGTGCGCAACCCGCGCGCCGGCACGGGCGAGCGCGAGCGTCGCGAGCCCCGTGTACGCGAAGAGGTTGAGGATCTCCGGCGGACGGCCCAGGCGCGCACCGGCAGCCCGGGCACGGTCGGCAGCCCAGGCGGCTGGCTCTGCGTGCTCGGGGAAGAGGCCCACCTGGCCGGCCGGCGTCGGGCGGAGCTCCAACCGCAACCCTTCGATCACCACGTCCCACGCCGACGGGAGGGCGGCCGCCGGGTCCCAGCCGGCCAGGTCGTCGGCTCCGGCAGCGCGGCCGAATCGCGCGCATGCCGTGGTCCACGCCCCGGGGTCGAGGACCGGCACATCGGCCACGCCGGGTGCCGGGCGATCGACGATCACGGTCCCGAACCGGTCCAGGCGGCGGCCGTCACCGAAGTCGAGCAGCGCGTAGTCCGTCGTGCGGGGATCCACCCGCCGATCGTACAGGCCGGCGCGGGCCGGGGTCGATGCCGGAGGCGGGGCCGCCGCCCCGCCGCGCCAGGATGGAGGCCGCTCCGCCGCGCCCGGACGGAGGCCGTCCGCGAGCCGTCGGCGGCGTACGATGGCCGCGTGGTGACCCGGATCGACCTCAATGCGGACGTTGGCGAGAGCCTGGGGCCGTGGCCGATGGGCGCCGACGAAGCGCTGATCCCGCTCGTCACGTCGGTCAACGTCGCGTGCGGCTTCCACGCCGGCGATCCGCTCACGATCCGGCGGACGGTCCGCCTTGCCCTGGACGCCGGCGTCGCGGTGGGGGCCCACCCCGGCTACCCGGACCTCATCGGGTTCGGCCGCCGGGACATGGATCTCGCGGACGACGAGCTCGAGGCCGCGGTCCTCTACCAGGTCGCGGCCCTCGCCGGCGTCGTCCGGGCCGAGGGCGGACGTCTCGCCCACGTGAAGCCCCACGGCGCCCTGTACAACCGCGCCGCGACGGATCCGGGCGTGGCCGTCCCGATTGCGCGGGCGGTCGCCAGCCTCGATCCGGAGCTCCGGCTCGTCGGCCCACCCGGGTCCGCGCTGCTCGTCGCCGGGATAGCGGCCGGCCTGGCCTGCGTGGCGGAGGGGTTCGCCGACCGCGCGTACGAGGCCGACGGCAGGCTCCGGTCGCGCCTGCTGCCCGGTGCGCTGCTCCACGACCCTGATCGGGCCGCCGCCCAGGCCGTCGGCATCGCGCGAGACTCCCGGGTAACGGCCTTCGACGGCACCATCATCTCAGTGTCGGCCGCGACGCTGTGCATCCACGGCGACACGCCGGGTGCCGTCGCGATCGCGGCGGCGGTCCGCGACGCGCTCGCCACTGCCGGGGTCGAGGTCCGCCGGCCGGATGGCTGAGCCCGCGCCGCGCGGGCCGGTCCGGATCGATCGCTTCGGCGAGGCCGCGCTCCTCATCGTGCTCGGTGACCGCGTGGATGTGGCCGTCAACGACCGCGTCCACCGGCTGGCGGCCCTGCTGGGTATCCGGGCCGCCGACATGGCCGGCCTCGGAGCGCCGGTCCCCGCCTACGCGAGCGTCCTCCTTCCGTTCGACCCGCTGGTGCTGGACGAGGCTGCGGTGCGGGACATGATCGCCGCCGCGCTCGACACGGCGGGCGGATCCGGCATGCCGGCACACTGCGCGGACGTCGTCAGCGTGCCGGTTCGCTACGGCGGACCCGATGGGCCGGACCTTGCCGAGGTGGCCGCCCGGACGGGCCACTCGGAAGCGGACGTCGTGCGGCTCCACGCCGCGGTGGAGTACCGCGTCTTCTGCGTGGGATTCGTGCCGGGTTTCCCCTACCTCGGGCTGGTCCCGGAGGAGCTGGCGCTCCCGCGACGAGCGACTCCGCGGCTCCGTGTGCCCGCTGGGAGCGTCGCGATCGCCGGACGCCAGACCGGCATCTACCCCGCCGACACCCCCGGCGGCTGGCACCTCATTGGACGGACCGATCTCCCGGTTTGGGACCCGGGGCGCGAGCCGCCGGCCCGCCTCGTGCCGGGTGCCCGGGTCCGCTTCGTGCCGGTCTGAGGCCGTGCTGAACGTCATCGAGCCGGGTCCGCTGCTGACGATCCAGGACGCGGGTCGTCCGGGCCTGGGTCGCCTGGGCGTCCCGCCGTCGGGCGCCTGCGACTCGTGGGGGCTCGCCGTCGCGAACCTGCTCGTCGACGCCCCAGCGGGCGCCGCGGCCCTCGAGGTGACCTTCGGTGGGTGCACCCTGGAGGCCATCGAGACCTGCGTCGTGGGGTTGGGCGGCGCGGACCTCGGGGCGGAACGGGACGACGGGCGCCCACTTCTTCGCGGTACGGCCCACCGGGTCCCCGCCGGCGCCCGGATCCGGTTCACCGGGCCGGAGCGTGGATTGCGCGCCTACGTCGCGCTCGCCGGAGGGATCGCCGTCGTGGCATCGATGGGATCGGCCTCGACGTACGCGCCGGGACGGCTGGGCTTCGCGGACGGCCGGGCGTTGCGGGCGGGCGATCGGCTGTCCCCGCGGCGCCCTGGAGACCTTGACGCGGTCGGCAGCGTGTGGCCCGTCCGGCTCGCCCCGCACCCGGCCGACACATGCGGGCCGCTCGGGATCGTCACGGGACCCGATCCTGACGCCGCACCCGATCGCGCCCTGGAGGCACTGGTGGCCGCAGCCTGGCGCGTCTCGACGTCCAGCGACCGGATGGGCCTCCGCCTGGACGGCCCGTCCCTGGGGCCCGGGAACGAGATCGTTTCGCACCCGCTCCTGCCCGGCGCGGTCCAGCTGCCGCCCGACGGGCGACCGATCGTCATGCTCGTCGACGGGCCGACCATCGGTGGCTACCCGGTGCTCGGTGTGGTGCCGGCGGCGGACCTTCCCCGGCTTGGGCAGCTCCGGCCGGGCGACGAGGTGCGGTTCACGCCGCTGGACGCGGAGGCGGGCCGCGCGCAATCGCGCCGACAACGTGAGCTGCTGGATCGTGCCGCGGCGACCCTGCGCGCGGACGCCATCTGGCTCCGGCTGGCGGACCGCGCCGGGGGGTGAACCGGCAGCAGGCACACCGGCGGTCGGGCCCCGGCGAGGGTATTCGGGCCGCAACCCTACCCGGTCGCCGCGACCTCGGGCGCCGGGCGCCGGTCGCCGCCGCGTCCTCGGCGACGTGGTGAGCGTCCGGATCACGTCTTGACGATACGGCGCTGCTTGATACGCGACGCGTCGGCCGCGAACGGGCCCTCGCCGAGGCCGTACGTCTTGACGATCGGCTGCATCGCCGCCGGGAACTCGACGATCGATGAGCGGTAGTCGATGTTGAGGTCACGCAGCCCGTTGCGGAGGCGATCCGACATCCGCGCCCGCCATGAGTCGTCGACCCCGGCCATGTCGGCCAGCTCGAGCGCGATCGACGGTCGTGGCGTGCCCGTCTCGTCGTCGACGACCGACAGCAGGAACGAGTGGAGCCTGGGCACCAGGTCGACGTCCCGGTAGACGATCGTCTCGATGTCCTCTGGATAGATGTTCGAGCCCATGACGCTGATCGTCGCGTCGCGGCGGCCATGTACCCACAGGAACGGGAGCGGGATCGGTCGGACCCACGGCAGGAGACCGCGCGGGCCGGACGTCTCGGGCGCCGATCCGAGGTCCGCGATGTCGTAGCCGCATCGCCGCAGGGTCGCCGCGGCGGTGCGGAAGTCGACCAACCCGCCCTCGTCGTGGACGTTGTAGCGGATCCGCGGCGCAAGCAGGTCGAGGCGGCTGACCGTGCACACGATCTCGTGCTCCGCGTTCACCTCCA
>JANXWH010000068.1 GCA_025351245.1 Chloroflexota bacterium
GGCGTGAGGCGGACGCGAGGCGGGCGCGCCGCCGGGCCAGGCGTGAGGCGGACGCGAGGCGGGCGCGCCGCCGGGCCAGGCGTGAGGCGGACGCGAGGCGGGCGCGCCGCCGGGCCAGGTGCGAGGCGCGCCCGCGCGGACGGTGGGATGCATACAGGCGCGCTGGTCGTACAGGCGCGCTGGTCGTACGGGCGCGCTGGCCGTTCACACAGGCGCGCTGGCCGTTCACACAGGCGCGCTGGTCGCCATTGACGGGGATGCGCCGCGGCGCGTATGCTCGGCCCGTCCCACACGCACCGTCCGCCGCGGCTTGATTCCGCGCCGGTGCGCAGTCCCCCAGGTCGCGGTCTGCGACCTCACGTTTCAGGTGACCCTTCTCCCATGCCCTTCAACGCTCCCGATCCGCGCATTCGGAACCGCCGTCCCCGACGGCGCCCGCAGGGCCAGCGCCCCGCCGGCATGCCGGACTACGAGGAGCTGAACGGCACCACCGACGGCCCGGAGATCGGCGCGGTCGAGCTCCGCGAGATGAGCCCGGCCAAGCTGCGCGCCACCGCGGCGGAGCTCGATGTCGAGACCGTCGCCGCCGACCGCCGCGACGATCTCGTTGACCGGATCCTCCAGCGCCAGTCCGAACGGCTTGGGCAGGACTACGGCACGGGCATCCTCGACGTCGTGGACGAAGGCTACGGCTTCCTCCGCCGCCACGGGTTGATGCCCGGGCCGGACGACGTGTACGTCAGTTCCAGCCAGGTCCGCCGCTTCGGGTTGCGGATCGGCGATCGTGTCAACGGGACGGTGCGCGCCCCGCGCGAGGGCGAGAAGTACTGGGGCCTGCTCCGCGTTGACACGGTCAACGGCGTCGATCCGGATACGGCCCGCCGCCGGCCGAACTTCGGTGACCTCACGCCGATTCACCCGATCGACCTGCTCAACCTCGAGTCGGACGCGAAGAACCTCTCGCAGCGCCTCGTGAACCTCGTCAACCCGATCGGCAAGGGGCAACGCGCCCTGATCGTGAGCCCGCCGAAGGCCGGCAAGACGATGCTGCTCAAGAACATCGCCAACGGGATCAGCGAGAACTACCCGGACGTCCTCCTCATGGTCGCGCTCATCGGCGAGCGACCGGAGGAGGTCACCGACATGCGGCGATCCGTCAAGGGTGAGGTCATCTCCTCCACCTTCGACGAACCGACGGAGAACCACACCCACGTGGCTGAGATGGCGGTCGAGATCGCCAAGCGCCAGGTGGAGACAGGCCGGGACGTCGTCATCCTGCTGGACTCCATCACGCGCCTCACGCGCGCCTACAACCTGGCGCTGCCGCCCTCGGGGCGCACGCTCTCCGGCGGCATCGATCCGGTCGCCCTCTACCCGCCGAAGCGCTTCTTCGGTGCAGCGCGGAAGATCGAGGAAGGCGGGTCCCTCACGATCATCGCCACCTGCCTGGTCGACACGGGCTCGCGGATGGACGACGTCATCTACGAGGAGTTCAAGGGGACCGGTAACTCGGAACTGATCCTGGACCGGAAGCTGGCCGAGAAGCGGATCTTCCCGGCCATCGACGTCCAGCGCTCCGGGACCCGCCGCGAGGAGCTGCTCCTCGAAGAGCCCACCCTCAAGATGGTCTGGACGATGCGCCGGATGCTCTCGGCGGTGGGCACCAACGAGGGGATCGAGCTCCTGCTGAACCGACTCGCGAAGACCGAGACGAACGCCGACTTCCTCGCGTCGCTGCAGAAGGGCGCGCAGGCGAGCGCCTAAGCTGTCGTTCCGCCGACGGCGACGACCTTTAGCCCGTGTTTCACGGGCCGGCCGTCACGTTGCAGCCGCAGGTGACGTCTGGTAGGGTTTGCCGAGTCAGATCCATACCCGGTCGGGGGAGACGGGTCAGCCGCGCGCACTGGAGAACCCCAGCTCCATACCGCGACCACGGACGGCAGTGCCGCTCGGGCCATCTCGCCCGCGCACCACGTGCCGCCGCCCGTCGATCAGGAGACCGTATTGCTGAAGGCAACGGTCGCTGTGCGTCGTGCAATTGCTCGGCTGCGCCGCGACACGTCCGACCCGGAGTCCCGGGTCCAGATCCCGCCTCGACCCGGCCTTGGGCTCGCCCGCCGCGCCGACGCCGCGCTCCGCACCGCTACGCGGCCTTCCGTGCCCGCGGGCTCCGGTGCCGCTCCTGCCGACTCAACCTCGCGTGACCGCCTGCACGCGGCCCGGCCCGCGGCCCGCCCCGCATTCCGGCTCGGGCGCCTCCGGCACCTCGACTCGCCGGAGCGCGTGGTCCCCGTCCTCGTCGCGGTCTTCCTCCTCGTTGCATCCCTGACGGCCGCGCCCGGCCTCGTCGGCACGGCGACCGGTGCCACCCAGTCGAGCGGGACCGCAGCCCGCCTCGTCGTCGGCGGCGCCGGCGGCCCGAACGACGGCCTGGTGGGCACCGTCGACACGCCGCTCGGGCCCAACGACGGCGCGGGAACGGTCAGCGACACGGGCAGCGTCAACGGTGTCGGGATGGACGAGACCGTGGCGAGCCTCGGTTCGCGCGAAGTCGCCGCCGTCAACGTGGCCGGCCAGTTCCTCGAGGACGGCACGCTCCTCAAGCCAGTCGTCGTCGACACCACGGTCGCGGACGGCCGGGGCCAGCTTCGAACGTACACGGTCGGTTCCGGCGACACCCTGACCGGGATCGCGCGCCGGATGGGCGTCTCGATGATGACGATCTGGTGGGCCAACAAGCTCAACGCGAAGGACGAGCTCCATATCGGCCAGCAGCTCGTGATCCCGCCGGTCGACGGCCTCGTGGTCAGCGTGGGCGCCACGGACACCCTTGCCTCGGTGGCCGCGGCCCACGGCCTCGATCCACAGGACATCGTCGCCGCGAACCAGCTGACGGACACCACGCTCGTGATCGGCCAGGTGTTGATCCTTCCGGGCGCCAGCGGTGCCGCGATCCCCACGCCGATCCCCACGCCGAAGCCCACGCAGAAGCCAGCGGCGCCAACCCGCGTCGCGACGGTCAGCCGCCCGACGACCCGCACCTCGTCCGGCGGCACCGGGTCGACGGTCCGTCCGCTCAGCAACTACGGCGGTGGCAGGTTCGCGTGGCCAGTCCCGGGTGGCTATGTCAGCCAGAACTTCTCCTACGGTCATCCAGCCCTCGACATTGCGGCCCCCTACGGAACGCCGATCCGCGCCGCGGCGGCCGGAGTCGTCACGTTCGCCGGCTGGCGGGGCAACGGCGGTGGCTACCAGGTCTGGATCTCGCACGGCAGCGGGCTCTTCACGACCTATAACCACATGTCGTCGGTGGCGGTCTCCGCCGGGACGTCCGTCGGACGTGGCGCCACCATCGGGCGTGTCGGCGCCACCGGCGCCGCCACGGGCCCGCACTGCCACTTCGAAGTCTGGATTGGCCCGATCTGGGACGGCGGCGTCCGCGTCAACCCGCTGGCCTACCTCTGACGCCCGCCGCCGGCCCCGCCCGCGGCGCATGCGACAATCGGCCGCGATGTTCCTCGACCGCGTAACAATCTGGGTTCGCGCCGGCGACGGCGGCGACGGTGCCGCCACGTTTCGCCGCGAGGCCCACGTCCCGAGGGGCGGCCCGGACGGCGGTGACGGCGGTCGCGGCGGTTCCATCTTGATCCGGGTGGACCCCGGCCTGACGACGCTCCGCGACTTCCGCTTCACCCACCATTTCCGAGCGGGGCCCGGCGGACGCGGCCTCGGCGCGAAGCGGCACGGGAAGTCGGGCGGCGACCTCGTGATCGCGGTCCCTCCCGGCACGGGCGTCCTCGACGACGTGACGGGCGCGCTCCTTGCCGATCTCGTGGCGACCGGGCAGGAGGTCACGATCGCCCGGGGCGGTCGGGGCGGCCTGGGCAACGTCCACTTCGCGACCTCCACCCATCGCGCCCCCCAGCACGCCCAGAAGGGCGAGCCCGGCGAGGAGCGCGGGCTGCGCCTGGAGCTTCGCCTGATCGCCGAAGTGGGCCTGGTCGGGCTGCCGAACGCGGGCAAGTCGACGCTCCTTGGCGCGCTCACGGCGGCCCGGCCGAAGATCGCGTCGTACCCGTTCACGACCCTCGAGCCGAACCTGGGCGTCATGGACCTCGGCGATGCGGCAGATCGGCGTCCCACGGTCGCGGACGTGCCCGGCCTCATCGAGGGCGCATCGTCCGGCGCGGGCCTTGGCCACGCATTCCTGCGCCACGTGGAGCGCACGCGGGTCCTCGTCCACGTCGTGGACGGCGCGGCGCGCGATCCCGGCTGGGATCACGACGTGATCCGCGAGGAGCTTCGACTCCACGACCCCAGGCTCCTGGAGAAGCCACTCGTGGTGGTCTTCAACAAGATGGACCTGCAGGCCGCGCGCGAGGCGTGGCCGGCGTTCGAGGTCGCCCGGCGCGGGGAGGGCCTCAACGTCGTCGCGGTGAGCGCCGAGTCCGGCGACGGCCTCGACCGCCTCAGGGCCATCGTCGGTGAGCTCCTCCCCGCCGTGGACGACCCGGCGGACCTCCCCGAGCCGTTCGGCGTCGTTGTCCACCGGCTCGACGCCGCGGGCGATGGGTTCACGATGGAACGGGAGGGCGACGCGCACCGTGTCCGCGGCAAGCGGATCGAGCGGATCGCCGCCCAGACGAATTTCGACATCGAGGAGTCGGCCGAGCGCTTCCAGCGTGCCCTGGACCGGCTGGGGATCGATGCCGCGCTCCGGAAGGCCGGCATCAAGCCCGGCGACATCGTCCGCATCGGCGCGATCGAGTTCGAATGGGGGCCGGACGCCTGGGAGCCCGGCGCGGAGTGAGCGCGCCCGCCGGTCGCCTCGGAATCCTCGGCGGGACGTTTGACCCCGTTCACCTCGGGCACCTCGCGCTCGCCGAGGAAGTCCGCGAGACGCTCGATCTCGCCCGCGTGCTGTTCGTGCCGGCCGGCGATCCGTGGCAGAAGGTCGGCACCGGCGTGACCCCAGGTGCAGTCCGGTACGCGCTCCTCGAACGCGCGATCGCCGACAACCCCGGGTTCGCCGCGAGCCGCCTCGAGATCGACCGGCCCGGGCCGACGTACACGGCCGAGACCCTGGCCGACATCGCGAGTGCCGAGCGTGCAGCCGGTCGCGACCCGGACCTCTGGTTCATCCTCTCCGCGGAAGCGCTCGCCGGCCTGCCGACGTGGCGTGACCCGGAGCGGGTTCTCGCGCTCGCTCGCCTGGCGGTCGTGCCGCGCGCCGATGATGCGGAGGATCTCGCTGCGGCAGCGGCACGCTTCGCCGCCGATTTTCCGGGGGAGGGCGACCGGGCGCTCTTCCTGCCGGGCCCGCGCCTCGCGATCTCCGGCACCCTGATCCGGGCTCGCGTCGCCGCCGGCCGGTCCATCCGCTACCTGGTGCCCGACGCGGTCGCGGCCGGGATCCGGGAGTACGCTCTCTACCAACGCAGCGCCGCGCGCGCGGCGCCCGAACCCTAGAGGAGGCCAATGACGACCGAACCCCAGGATCCCGAGACCACGCTCCAGCTTGATGCGCCCACGGAGGTCGTCGCGCCCACCGACGCGGTCGTACCGGCGGCGCGTCGCCCGGGCCTGCCGGCACGCACGTCCCCACCGCCCCCGAGCCAGCGCCCACCGCTCGACGTGGCTCGTCGCGTGGTGGAGCTCGCGGAGGACAAGAAGGCGGCCGACATCGTGCTGCTGGAGATCGCGCCGTTCACCACCGTGGCCGACTACCTGGTGATCTGCTCCGGCGGCTCCGAGCGTCAGCTCGGCGCGATCGCCGACGCGGTCGTCGAGGGGCTGAAGCACGACGGGCTGCCGATCGTTGGTCGCGAGGGCGAGCCGGCCTCGCACTGGGTTCTCATCGATGCGGGCGCCGTGATCGTCCACGTGTTCGCGCCACCTGAGCGCGAGTTCTACGCCCTCGAGAAGCTCTGGGCGGACGCGAAGACGGTCATCTCGGTCCAGTAACGGCTCGGCCTCCCCGCTCGTGGACGGCGGCGAGTGCCGACGATGTACCCCCGGGGAGGGTACATGCGGGCCATTCCCGTGGCGATCAGGGCATCGCAGAATGCTCGGGACGGCAGCCGCAGACGCGGGCTGCCACGAGGCTCGAGGTTCGATCGTCCAATGGCCAGCCTCCGCGACCGGTGCCCCGAGTGCACGCGCCGCCTCGTGACCACGCGGTTCGACGCGACCTTCCGGCTGCCCGATCGCACCGAGAGACTCTGCTTCGGGATCCCCGGCGGGCTCTGCGAGGATTGCCACCAGCTCTACCTCGACCCGGGGCTGATCGAGATGCTCGACCTCGTGGACGGACGCTGTGTCTTCGCGATCGAGAGCGACCTCGTCCTCCAGGAGCAGGCCTGGTCCAGCGCGGACTGACACCGGGCGGGCGCGGGCGCGAACCGTGCGTTCGCTCGCTCAGCGGGCCACGTGCTCCGCGATCCAGAGCAGGAACGCGAGGCGCCGACGTCGCGCATCGGCCGCGGTCTCGCCCTTGAGCGTCGCGTCCAGGTCCAGCAGGCCGTCGAGCGCCGCGTCGAGCTCGTCCGGGCGCCAGCCGTGCGCCTGCTCCCAGAGCTTCCTGGCGGGGTACTCCTTCATCTTCATCTCCCTGGCCGCCTCCTGGACCGACTCGCCGCGCAGCTGCGCGTCGAGCACGGCGATCAGGTCGCGGACGCGTCGGTGGAGGACCGTCAGGACAACCGGCTCCGGCGACGCGTCGAGAACCCGGTCCAGCAGGTCGGCGGCCTCGCGGGTGCGCCTCGATCCGACTGCGTCGAGGAGCGCCCACGTCGAGCCGGGGATGGCGTCCGCGACGAGCGCCTCCACGTCCTCCCGCCGGATCGGGGCGTCGAGCCGGTAGAGGGCGAGCTTCTCGAGCTCGGCGACGGCAAGCTGGCCCTGGCGCCGCCGATTCACGTCGCCCTCGCGGACAAACCCACCGACTCGCCGGGCCAGCAGGTCGGCGGCGGCGGGTTCGATGGCGATCCGCCGCTCCGCGGCCCGCTCGCCGATCCAGCGCGCCATCGCGCCCTCCTTCGGCGCGATGAACCGGCGAGTGTCACCACCGATCGCCTTGACGGCCGCCTCCAGCTCTTCCAGGCTCCTCGGGCGCCGCGGCCTTGGGGACCCATCGGTCGGCTCGAGGAAGACGAGCGCATTGCCGGGCGCAACCGCGCCGAGCGTCGCCACCAGCGCGTCCCGATCCGCCCGAGCCCGCAGGAGCGGCGACGGGTCGTCAACCACCACGAGCGTCCCCCCGCCGAAGAGCGTGGCGGTCGCAACGCGCTCGGTGATCTCCGCGACCCGGGTCGTGGTGCCGGATACGTGCCACGGCGTGAGTGGCGGCCCGCCGGCCGCCGCGTCGCGACCGAGCGCTGCGGCCGCGGCCTCGAGGCCGTACCCGTCGTCGCCCCAGAAGTAGCCGAGCGGCGGGCGCCCCTGCGTGCTCACCCCGAAGCCCGGGCCGCGGCCGCCGCGTCCTCGGCGACGGCGCCTGCCGGCACCCGGGCCCTGTCGACCCCGGCCGCCCGGGCCATGGCGAGCGCACGACCGGTCCAGGGGAGCCGGCGGACCGCCTCGGGCTTGACGGCGGCGAGCGCACACGCGGCCGACTCGAGGCGCTCGGCGCGACGTCGCACCGCCGTGGCCTCGGCGCCGGTCCATTCGTGCCAGCTGACGCCTTCCGGGTAGCGGCGCGTCCAGTCGGCGAACCGGCCCGCCATCGGCAGCACGTGCTGGCTGGCCCGCTTGTCGGCGTAGGCCACGAGGAGCTCCTCGCCGCTCGCCCGATCCAGCCACGCGTCCGCGTCGGGCGCCGCGAGGCGCGTCACGGGGTGCCCGGTGACCGCGGCCCCGAGCTCCCCGTGCCCGCGAGCCGTCAACCATGCCGCCGAGCCCACGCCATGGGGGAGCACCCGGATGGGGTCGTCGGCGGGGAGCACCTTGTCGACGTCGTGCAGGAGGGCCGCGGCCTCCACGAGCGCGCGGTTCACGGGATGCCCGGCTGCGACCGCGCGGAACGCGAGCCACGCGGCGATCTCCGCAACGGCCCGGACGTGGCGAAGGTGCCACGCCGGCGGCTGGAGCGAGAGGAGCAGGGCGGCGGCGTCGACGCGCCCGGGAACGGACATCTGCCCGATCATACGGGACCGCGGTGCCGGTATCGGCCGGGCCCGGCGTTCGTGGACCACCCGGGGATGCTTCCAGGGCAGGCGGCCAGGTTCCCAGGCGACCGGCGAGGGCCCCGACGGCTGCTGAAGGCACCCCGACGACTGCCGCCGGCGCCCGGGCGCGCCCGGTGCGGACGCTGAGCACGTTCCCGTCGAGCGCCACGTCCAGGGTCCCGTCGAGGTCCGTCCGGTAGGTCGCGACGCCGTGGGCCGCCAGCCGGGCGAGGGTCGCCGGCGCGGGGTGTCCGTACGTGTTCTTCGTCCCGACCGAGACCAGCGCCACGGCCGGACGGATCGCGTCGAGCAGTGCGTCCGTCGTCGCGGTTCGGCTCCCGTGGTGGGCCACCTTCAGCACGTCGACATGCGGGAGCCCGCGCGCGACGAGGAGTGGATCGATCCCCTCCTCCGCGTCGCCGGTGAGCAGGAACCGCTGCGCGCCGAACGTGCCGAGCAGCACGATCGAAACGTTGTTGATCCCCGTCCCCGTGTCGGGTGGCGCGCGCGGCACCGCGGTCCGGTCCGGCCACAGCACGCGGAACGAGACGTCGTCGAGCGCGAACTGATCCCCCGTCGACAGGCGCCCGCTGCCGAGACCCCGGCGGGCCAGCGCGGTCTCGAGCGCCGCGTACGCGGGGCCGGGGCCGGTCATCCCCGGCTCGAGCAGTCGCCCGACCCGGTAGCGTTCGACCAGCAGCGGGAGGCCGCCCACGTGGTCCTCGTGGGGGTGCGTGACGAAGATGAGGTCGATCCGGCGGTCCCACGGCGGGATCCGCGCGTCGAGGGCCACGAGGAGCCGATTGGGGTCCGGACCACCGTCCACGAGTAGCCGCCCGCCCCCCGGCGTCTCGACGAGGATCGCGTCGCCCTGGCCAACGTCGAGCGCGACGACGTGGACCCGGCCGTCCGGCCGCGCCGCCGCCGCCACCACGGCCGTTGCGACAACGAGCGCCAGGATGATCGCGAGGGCACGGACGGCACGATCCGAGCGCAGCGGACTCCGGTCCGGGCGGTTCGGCCGGGCTACCGGGGGGTTGGCGGTGCCGGGACCATGCCGGGGCCGCGACCGGGGCGACCGAGGCCGCCGCGGCCCGAACAGGCCGGAGATGCGCCGGCGAGCGCCGGCGACGAGGAGCATGGCAGCGGCCAGCCCGCCGAGCGCCGCTCCCGCCGGCGGCGGAAGGGTCACGCCCGCGAACGGGAGGTCCGCAGCCGTCTGCACGAGCATGACCATCAGGCCGATGACCAGGGCGCCCGGCAGGCCGAGCAGCGTGGCGATGAGCGCCGGAGCGCCCGCACCCGCCAGGAGGCCGCCGACGAGGGCAAGCGTGCCGGTCGCCATCGCGAGCGGCACCAGCGGCACGACCAGGAGGTTGAGGATCGGCGACAGCGGGGCGAGCCGACCGAACGACAACAGGACGATCGGGAGGGTCGCCGCCTGCGCGGCCAACGAGACGGCGAGCCCCTCGACGATGAACCCGGGCAGGCGCGGCAGCCGCGCACGGAGGCGGGCGGCGAGCGGCGTGCCCCAGGCGAGAAGCCCCGCGGTAGCGGCCGCGGAAAGCTGGAACCCGGCATCGGTGACCGTCGCCGGGCCCACCACCAGGAGGAGCACGACGGCCCAAGCCAGGGCCCGCGCCGCCGTTCCCGGGCGGCCGGTCTCGCGCGCCAGCAGGGCGACACCCGCCATCATCGCCGCCCGCAGGACAGACGGCGAAGCGCCAGCGAGGATCGTGTAGAGCGCGATCGCGGTGACGGTCGCCACGGCTCGCCGACGTCGCGGCCATGTCCCCAGGAGTGCCGCCACGAGCCCGGCGACCAGGGCGATGTTCCAGCCGGAGATGGCCACGACGTGCGAGAGGCCGGTCGTGGTGAAGTCCGCCGCGAGCTCGCGATCGACCCGTTCCCGCAGCCCGATGAGGATGCCGGCCGCGAGGCCGGCGGCAGGCTCGGGGAGCGCCCGCTCCAGCGCGTCTCCGGCGTCCGCCCGGATGCCCTGCACGAGTCGGTCCGCATCGGCCGCCGCGGCGAGCGGTCGCAGCCCGCGCGTGACAAGCGTTGCCGCGACGCCGGTCCGCGCAAGATAGGCGCCGTACGGGCCGTCGGGCGGCGCCCGAAGCGCGCCCCGGACCTCGACGCGATCCCCGACACGCACCGGCGGATAGCGGGGGGCCGTGATGTCGAGCCGCAGTCCAGCGCCGTCTTCCAAGCCCCCGGTGAAGCGCTGCGACCCATCGCGGGGTGAGGCGAGGGCCACGACGCGGACCGTCCACGGGCCGTCGCCGCCGGGCAACACGTCCGGTCCGGCCGGCGTGGCTGCCACGCCCCCGCCCAGGGCCACCCGAGCGAGCACGACCGCAACCCCGAGCGCGACCGCCAACGCTGTCCGGGCCGCCGGCCGCCGGTCGAGCAACCGGAACCCCACCGCGGCCGCCGCCAGGAGGAGGGCAAGCGCCGGCGCCAGGCCGACAAGGCGCGAGTCCGTGGCCAGCAGTGCGGCCGCGATCGCGCCGAGCGCGAGGCCCGTCGTCCGCGTCACCGCCCGCCGACCGTCACGAGGCCCGCGAGCTTCGCGAACGTGGACGTCCCGACCAGCTTCCGCGTCTTCAGGTCATCCACCGCGGAGAACGGCCGTTCCTCCCGGCTCGCGATGATCTTGCCGGCGGTCGCCGGGCCGATCCCGGGAAGGGCATCGAGCTCCGCCGGCGTGGCGGTGTTGAGGTCGACCGGGCCGCGCGACCCAGCGCCGCTGCCCGACGCAGGGCCGCTGCCCGAAGCACCGCCGCTGCCCGTGCCCGGAGACCCCGCCCCGCGCCCGGCCGCGTCGTCGCGCGACGGCACCCGGACCTGGACGCCATCCGTGACCGGTGCCGCGAGGTTGAGCGCCTGCGCCGCCAGCGCATCGACGCGCGGCCCGAATCCCCCGGCCGCGGCGATCGCGTCTGCCACCCGTGAGCCGGCGGGCAGGTGGTACACGCCCGGACGGAGCACCGCCCCCGCCACGTCGATGACCAGGCCCGGCCCGGCAACGAGCGCGGCGTCCGGCGCGAACGATCCGACCCTCGCGCCTGTTCCGGTCGGGCGCGCCGCATCGCCGTTGAGGTCGAGCGCTCCCTGTCGGGGGCCGGCGATGATCAGGAACACGGCGACCGCCGCGGCAAGGAGCGCGGTGATCCCGAGTGCCGCGAGGGCGACACCGCGACGGGCGTCCGGCGGCGGGGCGCCCGGGGGCCCGATCTCAGGTGCCGGCGGCGCCCCAGCGTCCTCGGGCACCTCCAGAACACGCCACGGGAGGTCTCGTTCCACGTGCAGCTCCCCGGCGGGACTGCGGCGACGACGGACGGCGGGACTGCGGCGACGACGGACGGCGGGCCCGGCGGGTGGCGCGGGTGGCGCGGGCATCGTCGGCACCCACTCGTTCGGCACCCGCTCGTCAGGAGCGGCGCACCGGCACGATCGCGAAACGTCCGGCGCGCTGGGGGCACAACCGGCGCGTCGGACGTTGACGCGAAGGTTAGGGGCGGTCCCTTACCTGCGACTTATCGCCCGCCGGGCGGCTCGCCCGCCGGACCGTCGTTGCGACGATCAGGCCGGGAGCCGCTCCCACGCCACCCAGCGCGATCCATCCCACCAGCGGTGCCAGGTCGCGCCGTCCGTGCCACGGGCGATGACCGAAAGGCGATCCGGGCCCCACGATGCCGCGGCCGGCACCGACGACGGATCGAGCGACCCGCCGAGCGACTCCCACGGGTGCCAGCTGCTGCCGTCCCAGTAGCGGTTCCAGAGCGCCCCGTCCGGAAAGATCGCGAAGACCTCCATCGCGTCGGGCGCCCAGGTCACGACCGCCGGCGCGGAGGCGCACGTCCCGCCAAGGTCCTCCTCGTCGGTCCAGTGCCCAGCGATCTCCACCCGGTGCCGCAACGTCCCGTCGTCGGCGACCCGGAAGAGGTCGACCCGATCGGGTCCCCACGAGCAGGCGGCGAGCCCGCGCCCCGCTCCGAACGGCCCACTCACGCCAGCTTCTCGAGCAGCGGCTTCACCTCGGTCACGAAGCGGGTCATCGATTCCTCGTCGTAGTCGGCCGGGAAGCCCGCCACCAGGTGCCGGTAGCCGAGAGCGACGTAGGGCGCGAGCATCTCGGCGACATCCTCCGGCGTCCCGACCGGCTGGTTCTCCCAGGGCTGCGCGACCCGGTTGCGCTCGAACGCGGCCTGGTACAGCCGCTCGGCCTCGGCTCGATCGTCGCGGATGAAGACCACGCCGAGGCCAGTCGTGCGCTCGATCTCGGACGGGTCGCGGCCCACTGCCGCGCAATGTTCCAGGAGGATCGCCTCCTTGCGCCGCACGGCCTCGATGCCGCCGCCGATGTTGTTCATGTCGGCGTATTTCGCGACCAGCTTGAGGGTCACCTTCTCGCCCCCGCCCCCGACGAGGATCGGCAGGTGCGCCTGCACAGGGGCCGGCTCGTTGCGCGTGTGCCGGGATACGTAGCGCGGGCCCGCGGCGGTGGGCTCGGTGCCGTCCAGCATGCCGCGGATGACCGGGAGCGCCTCGCCCAGCCAGCGCAGCCGTTCCGGGAAGCCAGACCCGAACTCGATCCCGAAATCGTGGTGCTCCTCCTCGAACCAGGCGCCGCCGAGGCCCAGGATCGCCCGCCCGCCGGAGATATGGTCGAGCGTTGCGGCCATCTTCGCGACGTGCGCGGGATTGCGGAACGTGTTCGCACCGACCATCAGGCCGATCCGCACCTGGCTGGTCGCCTGCGCCCAGGCCGCGTTCGTCAGCCAGCCCTCGAAGATCGGCCCGCGCGGCTCGCCGACGATCGGGTAGAGGTGGTCCCAGCACCACAGCGTGTCGTAGCCCAGGCGGTCTGCCCGGATGCCGGCAGCCAGCAGCGCGGCCCACTCCGTGTGCTGGTTCCAGCACAGCGCCCCCAGCTTGATCTTGTTCATGTGACGAGTCTACGCGGACGATGCCAGAGCACCAACCCCGCGATGATCCCACTGCGCGCCGGACGGCGCCCTGCGCGTCGCCCGTCGGCGCGGCCTCCCGAACGCGGCCGGGAGGCACCCCCTGCATGGGTCGGTCGGCCCTGCCGGGTGATACGCGAAACGTGGCACGCTTGCCCACGATCACGATCACGAACACGAACAGACCGCGAACAGACCGCGGCCGCGCCGCTTCCGTGCGACCGTAGCCACCAGGCCGCGCGAACTGCCCCAAGGAGCCGCCCCGTGCCCGAGTCCCCCAATCCCGCTCCCACGCCCGAACGTTCCATGCCCGAGGCTTCGGATCGGACCCCGCGCCGCGGCGTGCCAATCGGCGATCGCTCGAGCGACGTGCTGGGATACGGTCGCAACCCGCTGGACTCGTTCTTCGAGCCGGCCAGCGTCGCCGTCATCGGTGCCACGGAAAAGGTAGGGAGCGTCGGCCGGACCGTCTTCTGGAACCTGATCAGCAGCCCGTTCGGGGGCACCGTCTACCCGGTCAACCAGAAGCGCGCCAGCATCCTGGGCGTCCGGGCCTACCCGAACCTCGCCGCGCTGCCCGAAACCCCCGAGCTCGTCGTCATCGCGACGCCGGCCGCGACCATCCCGGCCACCGTCGAGGAGTGCGCCGCGGCCGGCGTGAAGGCCGTGGTCATCATCTCCGCCGGCTTCAAGGAGATCGGCCCGGACGGGGCGGAGCTGGAGCGGCAGATCCTGGAGACGGCACGCGCCAACGGGATGCGGATCGTCGGGCCGAACTGTCTCGGCGTGATGCGCCCTCCGACCGGGCTCAACGCCACGTTCGCCGCGGGGATCTCCGCCCCGGGAAACGTCGGCTTCGTGAGCCAGAGCGGCGCGCTCCTCACGGCGGTGCTGGACTGGAGCGTCCGCGAGAAGGTCGGGTTCAGCGCGGTCGTCTCGCTCGGCTCGATGCTCGACGTCGGATGGGGCGACGTCATCACCTACCTTGGCAACGACCCGGCGACCCAGAGCATCGTCGTCTACATGGAGACGATCGGGGACGCACGGGCCTTCCTGTCGGCCGCCCGCGAGGTTGCCCTCACGAAGCCGATCATCGTCATCAAGCCCGGCCGAACCGCCCAGGCGGCGAAGGCCGCGGCCTCGCATACCGGCTCGCTCACGGGCTCCGACGAGGTCCTCGCGGCCGCCTTCCGGCGCGTGGGCGTCCTGCGCGTCGACTCGATCGCCGACCTCTTCAACGCCGCCGAGGTCCTGGCGAAGCAGCCCCGCCCGAGCGGGAAGCGCCTCACGATCCTCACGAACGCCGGCGGCCCCGGGGTCCTCGCGACCGACGCCCTGATCACCGGCGGCGGCCAGCTGGCCGAGATCTCGCTGGCCACGATGGAGGCGCTCAACGCGTTCCTGCCGGGACCGTGGAGCCATAACAACCCGATCGACATCATCGGCGACGCCGCCCCGGAGCGATACGCGAAGGCGCTGGAGATCGCGGCCAGTGATGCGGGGAGCGACGGGCTCCTCGTGATCCTCACGCCCCAGGCGATGACGGACCCGACGGCAACCGCCCGGGAGCTGACCCGGTTCGCGAAGATCGAGGGCAAGCCGGTCCTGGCCAGCTGGATGGGCGGCGCAGACGTCGCCGAGGGTGCCGCGATTCTCCGCGAAGCGGGGATTCCGACGTTCTCCTACCCGGATGAAGCCGTCAGGATCTTCAACGCCACGTGGCGATTCGCCAGCCACCTGCGCCAGCTCTACGAGACGCCCACACTCCCGTCCGACGAGGAGCACCCGGTCAACCGGGCCCGGGCGAAGGCGCTGATCAACACGGTTCGTGCCGAAGGCCGGACCCTCCTGACCGAGGACGAGTCGAAGGACCTCCTCGCCGCGTACGGCATCCCGATCACGGAGACGGTGGTCGCGCCGACGCCTGACGAGGCCGTCGCCGCGGCGGACCGGATCGGCTACCCGGTCGTGGTCAAGCTCTACTCGCACACGATCACCCACAAGACCGACGTGGGCGGCGTGCAGCTGAACCTCAAGGACGCGGCGGCCGTCCGCCAGGCCTACGAGTCCATCCAGGTGTCGGTGACCGAGAAGAAGGGCGCCGAGCATTTCGAGGGCGTGACCGTCCAGCCGATGGTCAACTGGACCGGCTATGAGCTGATCCTGGGCTCATCGATCGATCCGCAGTTCGGGCCGGTGCTTCTCTTCGGGATGGGTGGCCAGCTCGTGGAGCTCTTCAAGGACCGCGCCCTGGGGCTGCCGCCGCTCAACACGACCCTCGCCCGGCGGATGATGGAGCAGACGAAGATCTACACGGCGCTCGGCGGCATCCGCGGACGGCGCGGCGTGGACCTCGAGGCGATGGAGCAGCTGCTGGTTCGGTTCAGCCAGCTCGTCGTGGAACAGCGCTGGGTCAGCGAGATCGACATCAACCCGCTCCTCGCGTCGCCTGAGCGATTGATCG
This sequence comes from Chloroflexota bacterium, assembly GCA_025351245.1. Classification (GTDB taxonomy): domain Bacteria; phylum Chloroflexota; class Limnocylindria; order Limnocylindrales; family CSP1-4; genus CTSoil-043. The sequence continues at coordinate 15,603 of JANXWH010000068.1, forward strand.
CCCTCGACGCGCGGGTCGTCCTCCACGACCCGTCCGTGACGGTGGACCAGCTGCCGCGGCTCGCGATTCGCCCGTACCCGCGCAAGTACGCGGGGACGTGCACGTGCAAGAACGGTGAGGTGCTCCGGGTCCGGCCGATCCGCCCAGAGGACGAGCCGCTGGTGGTGGAGTTCCACCGGACCCTGTCCGAGGAGACCGTCTTCCAGCGCTACCTGGCGCACCTGGGACTCAGCGAGCGGACCGCCCACGAGCGGCTCATCCGGATCTGCTTCGTCGACTACCACCGCGAGATGGCCCTCGTCGCCGAACGGGCCGACCCGGTCACCGGCCGGCCCGCGATCGTCGGGATCGGTCGCCTCAGCCGCGTCTTCGGGACCGACGACGCGGAGTTCGCGGTTCTCGTCACGGACGCGTGGCAGGGCCGCGGCATCGGGACGGAGCTGCTCCGCCGGCTCGTGGAGATCGCGCGCGCCGAGGGCGTGGCCGTGATCGGCGCCCAGATGCGGACGGAGAACACCGCGATGCGGAAGGCGAGCGAACGGCTCGGCTTCACGATCACGGCCGGATCCACGGACGAGGTGGTCCGGGCCGAGATGCAGCTGTAGCGGCGCCAGCCGCCGGCCGTTCGCCCGCCGATCAGCCCCGGACGACGATATTCACCAGGCGGCCGCCGCCGGCGTGGATGACGCGGTCCGGCGCCTTCCCGTCGAGGGCGGCAATGACCTTCGGGCGAGCCAGGACGAGTGCCTCCACCTGGGCCTCGGAGAGCCCGACCGCGATCTCCACCCGGTCGCGGACCTTGCCGTTCACCTGGATCGGCAACTCGCGCGTCGCGACCGCCGCCGCGGCGGCGTCCACCTCCGGCCAGCGCTCCGTGTGGATCGAGCGCCACGCCTCACCCCGCGACGTCAGACGGCGCGACCAGAGCTCCTCGGTCACGTGCGGCGCCGCCGGCGCCAGCATGAGGAGGAGGAGCGCGATCGCCTCATCCCAGGCCGGGCCGCCCGCGACCTCCGTTCCGCGGTAGCGGAAGAGCAGGTTCGAGAGCTCCATGAGCTTGGCGACCATGGTGTTGAAGTGGAACGCGTCGTAGTCGGCCGTGACGGCCGCGAGCGTCCGGTGCGCGGCGCCCCGGATCGTCCGCTCGGCCGTGGGCGCATCCTCGCCGGCAGGCAGAAAGCCGGAGGCCGGGTCGCCCGGTTCCGTCCCGTGCGGGTCCAGCGCCAGGGTCCAGGCCCGCCCGATGAAGCGGGCCACGCCGCCGATCCCGGACGGGCTCCACGGTCCGCCCTGGTCCCACGGCCCCATGAACATGAGGAAGAGGCGGACGGTATCGGCGCCGTACTGCGAGACGAGCTCGTCGGGGTCCTGGACGTTGCCACGCGACTTGCTCATCCGCTCGCCGTCGGCGCCCAGGACCTGGCCCTGGTTGAACAGGCGCCGGAACGGCTCGCGCTCGGTCAGCAGGCCGCAGTCGGCCATCGCCTTCGTGAAGAAACGGCTGTAGAGCAGGTGCATGACCGCGTGCTCGGCACCGCCCGTGTACTGGTTCACCGGGGTCCAGCGATCCACCAGTGCGCGGTCCACCGGGCCGCTGTCGAAGCTCGGCGAGAGGTAGCGGAGCCAGTACCACGACGAATCCATGAAGGTGTCCATCGTGTCGGTCTCGCGCTGGGCCGGGCCGCCGCAGCGGGGGCAGGCGACGTCCAGGAACGCCGGGTCGCGCCGGAGCGGATTCTCCCCCGACCCGCCGTAGTCCACGGTCTCCGGCAGGCGAACGGGCAGGTCCGCGTCGGGAACCGGCACGATCCCGTCCGCGGGGCAGTAGACCACCGGGATGGGCGTGCCCCAGTAGCGCTGCCGGCTGACCAGCCAGTCGCGGATCCGGTAGGTGACGGCGAACTTCGCCCGGCCGCCCGACTTCAGTGCCTCGACGATCACCCGGAACGCCTCCGGGGCCGGCAGGCCGTCGAACCGGCCCGAGTTGACGAGGACATCGGTGGGGGCCTTGCTGACGTAGGCCTCGACAAGCTGGCCGCTGGGCGCGCCCGCCGCGGCCGCGCCCGCCGCGGCTGCGCGGATCACCTCGACGATCGGCAGGCTGAATCGCGTGGCGAACGCGAAGTCGCGCTCATCGTGGGCGGGAACGGCCATGATCGCGCCCGTCCCGTAGCCGGCCAGCACGTAGTCCGCGATCCAGATGGGGATGCGGGCGCCGTTGACCGGGTTGATCGCGTCCGCGCCCAACGGGACGCCCGTCTTCTCGCGGTCGGTCGAGAGGCGCTCGATCTCCGTCTCGGCACGGGAGCGGGCGACATACGCGTCCACCTCAGCGCGTCGCTCCGGGCGGGCCAGGCGCTCCACGAGCGGGTGCTCTGGCGCGAGGACCATGAAGGTCGCGCCGAAGAGCGTGTCGGGCCGCGTGGTGAAGACGCGCAGCTCGTCGCCGCCGGGCTGGTGCGCGTCCGCCGTGGTCGTGAAGACCACCTCCGCGCCCTCGCTCCGGCCGATCCAGTTCGTCTGCATCATCCGGACCGGCTCCGGCCATTCGATGCCGGAGAAGTCCAGCAGCTCGTCGGCGTACTTCGTGATCCGCAGGAACCACTGCTCCAGGTCCCGCTTCTCCACCTTCGCGCCGCAACGCCAGCAGCGCCGGTCCGTGCCCTCCACCTGCTCCCGGGCGAGCGTGCCGTCGTTCGGGCACCAGTCCACCGGAGCCTTCGCCCGGTAGGCCAGGCCGGCCTCCAGGAAGCGCAGGAAGAGCCACTGGTTCCAGCGGTAGTAGGCCGGATCGGCAGTGACGACCTCCGCGTCCCAGTCGAACGTCGCCCCCATGCTGCGGAGCTGCACTCGCATGGCCTCGATGTTCCGGTTCGTCCACTCGCGCGGATGGATCTTGTTCTTGATCGCGGCGTTCTCCGCCGGCAACCCGAACGCGTCGAACCCGATCGGGAAGAAGACGTTGTCGCCGTGCATGCGGCGGTAGCGGGCGATCGCGTCCGTCGGCGTCTTGATGTACCAGTGGCCAACGTGCAGGTCGCCCGACGGGTACGGGTACATCGTGAGCAGGTAGAACCGGGGCCGGGTCGTGTCGTGGAGGTCCGTCCGGTAGAGGCCCAGCTCGGCCCAGCGCGCCTGCCAGCGCGGTTCCACCGCCGTGGGGTCGTAGCGTTCGATCCGGGTCCGTTCGGTGGTCACGCTCTGGGCCTCAGTAATGCGAAACGACCCCCCGCCGCACGGGCGAAGGGTCGTGTCTGCGGCGCTGATCAGGGGGCTGGTGGAGCTACGGGGGTTCGAACCCCGGACCTTCTGAATGCCATTCAGACGCTCTTCCAGCTGAGCTATAGCCCCATTCGTCCGGAGGCGGAGTATAGCAGGGGAGCCGACGCGCGCCGGGGCCCGCGAGGGCGCATCGGGGCCGGCGGCAGCAGGATGGGCGGGAGAGCCGAGCGGGCCGCGGCCGTGGATCGACCAATCGGCCCGCCGCCCGTGGACTGGAAGCCTGGACCGGCGTCGACCCCGGTCCGACACCCCGCCCCTGCTCTTGTTGCGGAGCCCGCAACTAACCGCCGGTGTCGGGCCGACGAACCACGGATGCGGGCTCCTGGTGAGTCCGCAAGGACGGATCCGCTGGCTCATTGGCCCTAAATGTTGCGTCACAGGCAGCAAACGCGCCCTGGAGCTCGACCGGAGTCGGTCCGGGCGCCTCCGGGCGCGGCGCACACCCGA
>JANXWH010000118.1 GCA_025351245.1 Chloroflexota bacterium
CGGCGTGCGCGTCGCGCTGGTCCAGGCTGGGACGTTCCGCTCGGACGCCGGCGCCCTCTTCGGACCGGTGCCGCGGGTCCTGTGGGGGAAGCTCGTCGCCGACGAGCTCGACGCCGAAGGCCGCCTTCTCCAGGCGCTCAACTGCCTGCTGATCGAGACGCCGGCCGGCCGCGTCCTCGTGGAGACCGGGATCGGAGAACGGCTGGACGAGCGGGGCCGGACGTGGCGTGCCCTCCAGGGGGAGCCGATCGTGCCAGCGCTCCTGCGGGCCGGCTTCGACCCGGCCAGCGTCGACATCGTGGCGATGAGCCACCTCCACTACGACCACGCCGGCGGGCTCCTCCGCGCGGACGGGGCCCGCGCCTTCCCGCGCGCCCGGATCGTGGCGCAGCGGGCGGAATGGGAGATCGCGCTTGACGCGAACCCGCGGATCGTCGCCTCGTACGACCAGCCGGAGCTGCACCTGGTCCGCGCATGGGGCGACGCGGGAGCCGCCGACGGCGAGGTGGAGCTGCTGCCGGGCGTCTGGGCCGTTCCCACGGGCGGGCACACCGCGGGCCACCAGGCGATCGTCGTGCGGGCGCCGGGCCGGACGCTCGCGTTCCTTGGCGACATCGCGATGCGCCCCTGGTCGGCCAACCCGCGCTGGATCCCGGCGTTCGATGACTTCCCGCTCGACTCGGTGGCGCAGAAGGCGACGCTGTTCGCCCGCGCGGCTGCGGAACGTTGGACGGTGGTCCTGTCGCACGAGCGCGAGCGACCGGTGGGACGCCTGGTGTCCGATCGCGATCGCTTTGCCTGGGAGCCGCTGGTCTAGGGCGACCCCGTCGTGGGCTCCGGCCCGAGCCCGACGAGCGCGAGGTTGGCGGCGGCGATCTCCGCATTGACCGGCCCCTGGACGATTGCCCGGATGATCCCGTTCGCGTCCAGGAAGACCTGCGTCGGAAGGCCATAGACCCGGTAGCGCCGGAAGACGGCGCCGGCCAGGTCGGCCGCAACCGTGTACTCCAGGCCGTATTTCGCGGCGTACGCGCGCACGTCGTCGACCGTCGATTCCTGGACGCTCACGGCCACGAGCGCCAGTCCGCGGGCGTGGTAGGCGACGAAGGTCTCGCGGAGGACCGGTGTCTCGGCCTGGCACGGCGGGCACCAGCTCGCCCAGAAGCTGATCCAGACGGGATGGCCGCGAAGGTCGGCGAGGCGAACGGGGACGCCGGCCAGGTCGAGCAGGGGGGCCGGGCTGCCGTCCGTGCCGACGATCTGGAGCTCCGGGGCGCGGTCCCCGACGCGGAGCCCCTCGATCGCCGGCCCGATCGCGAATTGCGTCGGTTGCGGGGCGATGCCCGGGGCCGGCGGCGCGGCGATCGGTGCGGTCACCACGGCGAGGATCGCGGCGACGATCACGACGGTCCCGAGCGCGGTGGCGAGCTGACGGCCGGTGAACGGCCCGATCAGGCCGCGGCGTGTTTCGGCCGGCTCCGGCGGCTCGGGCGGATCGAGGCGCGGGGCGTCGGGCATGACGTCTAGACGCCGGGCGCGAGGCGCGCCAGGAGCGTCAGCCAGTCGAACAGCATGGCGATGCCGATCACGACCACCAGGAGGCCGCCGACGAGGCTGACGGCGCGCCCGTGGCGGACCAGCGGCCGGATGACCCCCGGCGCCCGGTCGTAGACGATCGCGAGCGCCACGAACGGGAGGCCAAGGCCCAGGCTGTACGAGAAGAGGAGGACGCCGCCCTGGAGCGTCTGCCCGGACGACGCGGCCACGGTGAGGATGCCACCCAGGATGATCCCGATACACGGGGTCCAGCCGACCGCGAAGACCACCCCCAGCCCGAACGACGCGAGCCAGCCGCCGCGCCCGCCGACGAGGCGTCCTCCGAGTCGCTCCCCGAAGCCCGGGCCGCGACTCCCGTCGAGCCGGCCACCGAACGAGATCGTGCCGTTCGTACGGGCAAGCTCGCCGGCCGCGCCGGCCTCCAGGGGACGCCAGGTTCGCTGGAGCAGGCGCTGGATCGTCGGCACGGTCAGGATGCCGGCGAGATTGAGCCCCATCACGATGAGCAGGAGCCCGCCGATGATTCGGAGCGTCGGCAGGAGGTCGTAGAGGCCGCCGCCGATGAGGGAGGCACTGACGCCGAGGAACGTGAAGACGGCCGCGAACCCCAGCACGTACGCCAGCGCATGGCGGACCGCCAGCCAGCGGGACGAGCCAGCGGCGGCCGCATCTTCCCCCCGGACCACGGCGACGACCGTCAGCTGCGCGAGGTACGCAGGGACCAGCGGCAGCACGCATGGCGAGATGAAGCTGATGATGCCGGCCCCGAAGGCGAGCAGGAGGGTCAGGTCAGAGGCGGGCATGGCGTCAGGGGCCCCGGCCGTCGACCCGTTCGCGGCCGCGGGTGACCCCCCGGCCGTCGAGCGCATCGCCCAGGAACGCTCGGACGGGACCTGCCCGCAGGGCCAGCGGCAGCCGGCGACCGTCGAATTCCAGCACCGGGATCTGCTCGAAGAGCTCACGCTCCGCCGCGGGATCGTCGGTGATCCGGCGCTCGACGAGCGCGGGGGTCCGAAGTCCCACCGCGGCGCGCTCGGCGAGCAGCGCATGGACCAGCGCGCGCGCGTCGTCGCACAGGTGGCACCCGTCGCCGCGCCACAGCACGAGGGCGGGGAGGGGAGTGGGGATTGCCGCCGGATCCATCGCCGGCGATTGTACGGCGGAGTACGGCGGAGTCCGCACGGCCGGGTGGAGTACGATCGATGCCCGCGCCCCCGTAGCTCAGTGGATAGAGCGAGGCCGTCCTAAGGCCTGCGTCGGCGGTTCGAATCCGTCCGGGGGCGCCATGCGCAGCGTGGGCGGCGCCGCGAAGCAGAGAAGGGAAGGTCCCATGCCGTCGTCGGGTGTCGTGCGTTGGGGGATCCTCGGTCCGGGCTCCATCGCGACGCGGTTCATGCGCCATGCGAGCGACGCGGCCAACGCCGAGGTCGTCGCGGTCGGGAGTCGGACCCGCGAGCGCGCGGCGGCGTTCGCGGCGACCTTCGGGATCCCCCGCGCGCATGCGTCGTACGAGGCGCTCCTCGACGATCCGGCAGTCGATGCCGTGTACATCGGCGTCCCGAACTTGCTCCACCATCCCTGGACGTTGCGCGCGCTGGCGGCCGGCAAGCACGTGCTGTGCGAGAAGCCCTACTCGCGGCACCCGGCCCAGGTCGCGGAGGCGTTCGACGTCGCGGCTGCCGCGGGCCGCGTGCTCATGGAGGCGTTCATGTGGCGCCACACGCCCCAGGCGCGGCGCTTCCTCGAGCTGCTCCCTGAGGTCGGCACGCTCCAGGCGATCCGCGCGACGTTCAGCTTCCGGATCGGCGACCCGGCCGACGTCCGGCTCCGGGCGGATCTCGACGGTGGCAGCCTGATGGACGTCGGGTGTTACGCGGTCAGCGGCGCACGCCTGGTCGCCGGGGTGGAGCCGGCGCGCGTTCTCGGCGAGCAGACGCTCGCACCCTCGGGGGTCGACATGACCTTCGCGGGGCTGCTGCGCTTCCCGGCGGGCGTCATCGCCACGATCACCTCCGGCTTCACCTCCGACCATGCCTCGCTCGAGGCGATCGGGGATGCGGGCAGCCTCCTGCTGCGCAGCCCGTGGCAGGGCGAGGCGCGAGCGCTCTGGCTGGGGGACCGCGAGGTCCCGGTCACGCCCGACGACCCCTATCGCCTCGAGCTCGAGAACATGAGCGCGGCGATCCTCGGCGAGGCCGCGCCTCTGTTCGGCCGTGAGGACGCCCTGGGCCAGGCGCAGACCATCGCCGCGCTCTACGAGTCGGCGGCCACGGGCGCCGCGGTCGCGCCGGACGCGTGATCGTCGCGGATCGGGTGGCGCCAAGCCAGGTGGTAGCGAGCGAGCCCGTGACCCGGCGGAGCCAAGGGATTCCTGTGTCGGCAGTGCTTCCGAACGCGTGAATGGGCGGGAGTGCAGCGTCGAGTCCGAGTTCGAACGCGCTCGGTCAGCCGGGTTCCTCGTCGCTCTTCGCGTCCTTCTTCCAGCCGAGGTGCTTGCGCAGCCAGCCGACCGAGGCGAGGTGGTACGTCGCCACATCGTCGTAGGTCGGGAGGGCCTCGATGTCCGACCGCGTGAGGTTCGTCCGAACCTCGTCCACGGACATGCTCGCGACATCGTCGCCCGAGACCATCACCTCGCGATGTCCTCCGCCGAGCGCGACCCGAAGGCCATGGAAGATGTCTTCGGCGTCAGACCCGAGCACCTCGTCGACCTTGCCCACGCGCTCGTCGTCGCTCGAGATGACCGGAGTGCCATACACGATGGAACGCCATGAGATGGGCTGGGTCTCGGACACGTGGATCTCCTCGAGCCGTCCTTTGGACGTGACAGCCGCAATGGTAGCGCGCGCGCTTGAGACGGCTCGCTGGCTCCTGGAGCTCGGGAAGCGACCGGGGCCGTACATCCCGGGGATCGGCAGGCAGCCCGACAGTCAACGTGCCGCCTGATTACATCGATTGGCGAACCGGGCGCGCACCCGTGAACAAGCCGGTGAGAGCGAGCGCCGAAACCGCTCGAGCTCAGGAGGGCATCTGGAAGACGCGGTCGAGGAATCCGACGATCCACTGGCCCCACTCGGTGGGACACGTGTCGATGACCTTCCCGTGTGTCGCCCCCGGGCACATGTGCAGCTCGACCGGCACACCAGAATCCTGCGCCGCCCGGTAGTTGGCATCGACGCTCAGCGCGGGCAGGTCGTGCACGTCGGCGGCGCCGTGGATCAGGAGCAGGGGTCGCCGGCCGAGAGCCGGGATCGCCCCGATCGGATCGGCCTCCATGAGATCGAGCCCGGTGCGAACCCAGATCCCGGCCAGGATCGCCGGCGTGCCGGGCAGGGACGGATGGCCCGCGTCGACTTCCAGGCGCCGATCCAGGATGTTCGAGACGTGGGCGTGGGTGGAGTCGAGGATGAGCGCCTCGATCCTCGCATCCCCGACGGTGGCGAGCGCCGCGGAGCCACCGCCCATGGAGTTGCCCATCACCGCGATGTGGGCTGGGTGCTTGGTCCGCTCGAGCCAGTCGATGATGGCCTCGACGTCGAGCTTCTCGCGCAGCCCGAACGTGCTATCGGCTTGGCCGCTCCGTCCACCATCGCGCTCGTCGAACACGACGACGTTGAACGTCGCGTGGAGCGGAACGGCGTACTTCAGCGCTTCGCTCTTGTTGGCGTCCCACCCGTGCACGAGGACGACGGTCGGGCCGGTCGGGCCCGCGCCGTCTGCAGCCGGGACATACCAGCCCGCGATCGGGATCCCGTCCGCGGTGACGACCTCGCTGCCGGCGGTCGAACCCTGGCTGGCACAGTGCTCCATGTCCGCGTTCTGGCCCTGGAGGACGGCGTCGTCGGCGATGTCGTAGTTCACCGCCGCGTACGTCCAACCGTACCGGACTAGCGGGGTCCGGCAGTCCGGATTCCCGGAAGGATGGATGAGCTGATCGGACCCGATGGCACCGACGTAGGCCGTGTAGCCGGTCAGGCCCACAAGGGTCACCGCGGCGAGGAGCGCGACCACCCCACGCCGGATCCGCCGCACCCTCCGGCCCGACACCTGTCCCACGTCATCCGGCCCCGACTGCGCGAGCTCTCGCTCTCCGGGTGAGATCTCGCTCGTCCGACGCACGCCCCAGATCGTTCTCACGGCTGACGCCGCGATCAGGAGCCCGCCGACACCGGTCGCGACGATGCTGACCAGGACCGCCACGATCAGCGCCAGGCCCACGAGGGGGGAGCTCGGATGCAGGTCGTCGATGGCGAGTCCCGAGACCGTGAAGCCCGCCAGGCCGATCGCCGACAGCCCAAGCCCGGCCCGTGCCAGGCGGCCGCCCAGCGGCCACGGCCCGGCCATCGCCAGCGTGGCGGCACCCAGGCCGACGAGAGCGATCGCACCCACGGCGAGCGCGGCCGACCCGAGGCCGAACGCCAGCAGGATCGCCGCACCGCCTGCGACGAGGAGCACACCACCGATCCGCTCGAGTGTCATCTCTCTCTCCCACAACTGGCGACCGCGCGCCGACTGGCGTGTGGCTGGGAACGTCAACAAGCAAGACGTCGGCCGGCGAAGAACGTTACGTACGCGTGACCTTGTCCCGAACGCGCAGCGCGGCGAGCGTCCCGAGGATGGACCCGCCGACCGCCATGCCCAGGTTCAAGTCGCCGGCTGGCCGAACCAGGTCGAGCCGTCATTGCCGATCCACAGGACCCCGATCGGCATCAGGACAAGGGTTCCGGAACCCGTCGCCGTCGGCGGCGAGCCCCCGATGGCGATGGTCCGCCAGGATCGGCCATCCGATGACGTCCAGGCCACCGGCTTGGCGCCGCCACGGTAGGCGAGCATCCGCTCGCCGTCGCCGAGGAGCGTCCCGTTTGGCATCAGGCCACTGCCTTCGCCTTGCCCGGTCCAGACCCCGAGCGGCGGATATCCCTTGAGCCGGCTCCAGGTGCTGCCGGAGACTGATGACCACCAGAGCTCGGTCCCCGGCGCCAGCCCGTCAGACCCCGTGGCGATGAGGCCGGCGGGGCCGACCGCGATCCCGTTCGCGGTCGTGACGGCCTGTGGATTGAGCCCCGAGGTCGGCAGAACGTGGGTAGCCCAATGGCGACCATCGGAGGATGAGAGGGCCATCGCACGCCCCGGACCGCCGCCGTTGTCACCGACCGCGATGAACCCGGACCGAAAGCCCGCGACGTCGCCGAAGGCGAAGCCGGAGGGAAAGGCGTCGGCCGGGAGGTTCTCCCAGGCGACCCCGTCGCGCGAGACTGCCGCTCGCGCGCCCACCCGCTCCGTTCCGCCGTTGTGGTTGACGACGAGAAGACCGGGGGTCGCCGACCGGAGGGTCGGGACGTCGACGCCACACCCGTCGCACCCGCTTGGAAGCGCGATCCCGGGTCCCGGATGGGACGTCCAGTTCGTGGCATCGGACGAAGTCCACGCCTGCAACGGCGGCGTGAGTGCCCAGCAGTCGAGCGGGATCGTCTGACCGTCGCACTGGTTCGCACCGCCGTGGAGGGTCAGGGCCACGATACCCGTCGCCGTCTCGCCGACCCCGATCACGACCGTCGCCGGTCCGAAGACCTGGGGGTCCAGCGGGTGCCAGCTGGCGCCGTCAGTGGAGACCCACAGTGGCGTGCTCGACGTCTGGCCGGACGCGATCACGGCGCCGAGGGCGACGAATCCGCCCCGCCACCGGACCACCGATCGGACGTGCGCGAGCGGGTCGTCGGTGGCGAGCTTGCG
>JANXWH010000119.1 GCA_025351245.1 Chloroflexota bacterium
GGCGGGGTTGCCCCTTGGCGGCGCGGTCGGCGCGCTTGCGGCGCGGTCGTCCCTGGCGATCAGATCGCGCGGATCCAGACGTCCAGGGACCGTCTCCGCGCCGGCATGGCCAGCTTGTTCGCGCTGCGCGAACGAGAGCCGGTGATCAAGCGGTCGCGCGGCTCGATAACCGCGAGATAAGGGCCTTCTGTTCTCCTGTGGGCACCATCGGGCGACGGGGGCGCGGTCGATCCAGCAGACGGGGCGGGCGATCCAGCCACCGGGGATCGGCTTGCTCCAGTCGACCGCGTCCGCGCCCGGTCATCGTCCGCGCCCGCTCACCGCTCGGCCCTGGCACGGCCCGCTCGGCCCCGCCACGGCCCGCTCGGCCCTGGCACGGCCCTGCCATGGCCCGCTCATCGCTCATCGATCGGCCGGCTCGGGAGGCTCGAATGTCCACTCGCGATCAGCTCGCCGGCTCACGCCGGATCGTCCAGCGTGAAGCCGCCCGCCTATCCCGCATCGACGCCATTCGAACCGGCCAGGAGCTGCGCGAGCTTCGGTTGGGGCTGGGTGTGCCGCAGGCCGAGGTCGCGCGGGTGGTCGGCGTCAGCAGGTCGGTCATCAGCGAACTGGAGGCGGGCGACCCGACCGTGGGACTCGAGATCCGCCGGCGAGCGGCCGTCGCCGTGGGCGCCGACCTGCGGATGAACGTCTACCCGGGTGCGACACCGCTGGTCCATGACGCCGCTCACGCTCGGCTGGTCGAGCGGCTCCTTGGCCGCCGCCATCGTCGCTGGCGGGCCCAGATCGAGGCACGGGTGCCGGGACCCGGTCGGTCATCGACGGACGTCCGACTCGAGGCGTTCGGGGCGGTCGTCGCGATCGAGGTGGAGACACGCATCCGGGCGTGGGATGCGGTCGTCCGTCGATGCCAGGAGAAGCGGGAGCGGATCCGCGATGCGCTCGGCGGTCGGGCGGTCGTCCACGCCGTCCTTTGTCTGCCACCCACCCGGCACCACCAGCAGTTGGTCGCGGACCTGGGCGAGACCGTGAGGTTGACGTTCCCGGTCTCGTCGGAGCGGCTGCGGCGCGCTCTCGAGGACGGAACGGCCTGGCCGGGGGACGGGATCCTGTGGATGGCCGGCGGACCCGAGCCGGCTGGGACCCGGGCCCGCTCCGACGGCGTCGCCGCCAACCGCGATTTCGCCAACCGCGATGGCGCCAACCGCGATGGCGCCAATGTCGCCCCCGACGAACACGGCGCCTGAATCGAAGTCAGGCTGGGGCCCGGCCGGGGCGCCCATGGCCACGACGTCCGCCGGAGGCGAACAGATCCGTCGAGGGCTCACATCCGCCCGACCGCCGACCGATCCGTCCTCGTCATTTGTTCGCCGGGAGCGACATCCACCCACGGCCGCGGTGCGACACCCACCCACCGCCGGGAGCGACATCCACCGCCGGGAGCGACACCCCACGGCGGGGAGCGACATCCACGCACCGCCACGGGGCGGCCGCGGGCCCAAGTGGTCGGTCAACCTCGGCTGTTGAACTCCCGACGGAGCGCGGATCGAGCCGCCCAGACTCCGCACATCCCGTGCACGCCGCCGCCGGGTGGCGTCGATGAGGAGCACAGGTAGATCCCCCGGGTCGGCGTCGAGTACGGGTCCAGCCGGGCGACCGGCCGGGTGAAAAGCTGGCGGAGGTCCTGGATCCCACCGTTGATGTCGCCGCCGACGTAGTTCGGGTTGTAGGCCTCCATGTCGGCCGGCAGCCGGACCGACCGTGCGAGGATCGTGTCCCGGAAGCCCGGGGCGAAGCGCTCCACCTGGGCCTCGATCCGCTGGGTCATGTCGAACGTCGACCCGCTGGGCACGTGGCAGTACGCCCAGCCGGTGTGACCCCCTTCGGGTGCGCGAGTGGGATCGAAGCGGCTCTGCTGGACGACGATGACGAACGGCCTCTCCGGGTGCCGCCCGCGCGAGACGTCCTCCTCGGCCACCTGGATCTCGTCCATCGTCCCGCCGACGTGGACCGTGCCGGCGCGGGCCGCTCCCTCGGCCTGCCAGGGGATCGGCGCGCTGAGCGCCCAGTCGAGCTTGACGATCCCCGGCCCGTACCGGAATCCCTCGAGCCGGCGTCGATACCCGTCGGGGAGCCGGTCGCCGGCGATCGCCGCGAGCGCCCGGGGTGTCGTGTCGAAGAGGATCGCCCGGGCCGCGGGAAGCTCCGCGAGCGACGTGACGGGATGGTCGGTCACGATCTCCCCGCCAAGTGACTGGAACTCCGCCGCGAGGGCGTCGGCGAGGTGCTGGGTCCCGCCCCGGACCACCGGCCAGCCATAGGCATGGGCGGTGATCGCCAGGACCAGCCCGAACGAGGCGGTCAGGGGCCGGTCCAGCCGCAGCATCGAGTGGGCGCTGACGCCCGTCAGGAGCGCCCGGGCCTCCTCCCCCCGGAACCGGCCGCCGGCGAGTCCGACCGCCGACCGCAGCGCGGGGAGCCCGAACCGGGCCGCGGCCAACGGGTGGCGCGGGATCCGGAAGATCGGCGCCAGGACCAGGTCCATCACCTTGTCGGCATCGCGAACGAGAGGGCCCATGAGCCGGCTGTAGGCTGCACCGTCGGCGCCAAGCCCCGCGGCCGTATCGACGGCCGAGCGCTCGAGCACCGCCGCGCGACCGCCGTCGAGCGGGTGGGCCAGCGGCGCGGGTGGGTCGATGAGCTCGAGCCCGAACCGCTCCAGGTCAAGGCCGCGGAAGAACGGCGACGCCGTCGACGTCCCCTGGACCGCGGAGCAGATGTCGTGGACGAACCCGGGGAGGGTCAGCTCCGCGCTGCGAATCCCCCCACCGATCGTCGGGTGGGATTCGTAGACCACCACGGAACGCCCGCCCCGGGCCAGGGTGATCGCGGCAGCCAGCCCGTTGGGTCCCGATCCGACGACGATCGCGTCGGGCGCGTCAGCCCTCATCCGCGCATCGTGCGCCTGGGCCGGCGATCACGCCTGTGCCGGCGATCACGCCTGGGCCGGCGATCACGCCTGTGCCGGCGATCACGCCTCGCCGGCGATCACGCCTGTGCCGGCGATCACGCCTCGCCGCTGCGACGGAGCCAGTGTCGCGGGTGGGTGGCGGTCAAGGCCGCCGAGCCGCGGCCGCCGGCGCTTGACCCGCGGCCGTACCCTCCCCTGAGTGAGTTCCGCCACGCCCATCAGCGACCCTACGCCCCCGACCCCGCGCGCCGGCTCCGCCACGGCCGCGGCCGCCGGCTCCGAGGCGGCCGCCGGGCC
>JANXWH010000189.1 GCA_025351245.1 Chloroflexota bacterium
GTTCGCGCCGGCCCCCGGCCGCACGCTGTCCGTCTACGAGCGCGCAGCCCCGTGAACGCACGAAGCCCGTATCGGGTTGACTCCAAGCCGATCTCGGCTGTGGCGCCCGCCCGCCGGCGCGTTCGGGTCGACGTTGCGCACCATCCAACAGATCGGGCCCGTGGGGCGCCGAGCGCTCCGCGCTGACGGCTCTTGCTGCGCCACCCGCAACAAAGGGCGGGAACAGGGCACCCGCGAGCTTTCGCGAGGCCCGCTTGTTGCAGTCCGGGCAACGCCCGCCGGCTTGACGCCAGCCGAGGCCCGCTTGTTGCAGTCCGGGCAACGTCCGCCGGCTTGACGCCAGCCGAGGCCCGTCTGTTGCAGTCCGGGCAACGCCCGCCGGGGCTTGACGCCCGCCGGCTTGACGCCGGGCAACGCCCGCCGGCTTGGATTTCGCGGGCGGGGGCCGGAGCGAGCACGGCCGGCTTGGGCTCGACACACCGCTCGCCACTCATGGGTCCGGCCTGCGCGCGCCAACTGTTCGGGGTGGACCGAAACCCCCGGAAGGTTCAGAATCGGCGGGACGCACGAACGCCGGCGCCCAGAACGCCGGCGTTCGCTGTGCCTGAGACCCGGAAGGGGAGGGACCTACCGGGGGGGCGAGGATGTTCGGTTCAGCGGCCTGGTGGCCGTCGGATGAGGAAGCTCGATGATCGGCCGGTCAGCATCCCGCGATCGGGTGCCGGCGATCCGCCGACGATGGAGGCGAGTGCCGTCGGGTCCTGGCGGGAGGGAATCGGCGGGTAGGTGGGTCGGCTGATGGGCGGCGCCACGGGGCGCGCGTACCGGCGCATCCGCACGGCGAGGTAGTACTCCATGACCTGGCGCACCTGCGCCTCGCCCAGGGCGTCGTCCGCGCGGAGCGCGTACTCGACGCGGGCGGTCGGGTTCATTGTCGTGCCGCCGGAGACGAGGCCCAGGTACTGCGGCGCGTCCGCGTCGTCGCGAATCTCGCGCAGGCCGCGGGCGAGCTTGGTGGCGGTCCCGAGCGACGGGGTCCGGTCGCCGCGGACCAGCCGCGAGATCGTGGAGTGGTCGACGTCGGACGCCTGAGCGAGCTGACGCTGTGACATCTTCTTGGCCTTGAGCTGGGCTCGAAGCCATTCGTTGAAGGGTCGACCGGTCTGCGTGGTCATGTCGGGCTGAGCGCTCCCTGATCACGCGGGGGGTGCCGCGTCGAGGCCACTATCGGAAGTGGCGCGCCCGGGAACCATGACCCGTTGGTACTCCCGGCGGACGCCGGTCGGCCGCGGGACGCCGGTCGGCCGAGCGCGCCATGCCTGGGCGTGCGTCGTGACGTCTGGCCGAGCGCGCCACGCCTGGGCACTCAGCTCCGTGACGCCTGGGCGCACGACGCCCCGGGCACTCAGCTCCGGGCGGGCATCTCCTCGCCCACGTGCCCACCGCCCCGGCGGAGCGGAGAGATCGCGTAGAAGAGCCCTCCCAGGACGATGATCGAGAAGACGCTGATCGTCCGGTCCACGAGCGCGATCGTGGTGGCCTCCGTCAGCGGGATCCTGTACGCGGCGGTCAGGACGCCCACGACCCCCAGCTCCACGATCCCCAGGCCGGCAGGGCTGAGCGGGACCGCGGTGAGGAGCGAGCCGATGAGCGCGACGAAGAAGGCTCCCGACAGGCCGAGCGCGACGTCCGGAAAGCCCAAGGCCTGGACGACGAAGTAGAGCCTGAGCGCCTCCGTGGACCAGATGAGCCCGGTCACGATGACGAGGCCCGGGAGCGCCCGGACGCCAACCGCCCCGAAGACACCCTCCTCGAACCGGTCGTAGAGGTCCACCAGCCGCTCGCGGCGCGGAATCGGCAGCCGGACGAGGATCCGCCGCCCGAAGTTGCGCAGCGTCAGGAGCATCAGGGCAAGGATCACGACCACCCCGACGCCGATGGCGAACACCACCTGGATCGACGGCGGCAGGCCGGACCGGAAGCTCCAGTAGCCCGCCGCGAGGCCCAGCACCGCGATCGCGAAGAGATCGAGGATCCGCTCGATGAAGACCGTCCCGAACGTCCGCGAGAGCGAGGCCGTGCTGTTGATCTTCAGGAGGTAGGCGCGGTAGACGTCGCCGAGCTTCGCCGGCACGAGGCAGTTGACCAGCCACGAGAGGAAGATGATCCGCGTCGCGTCCTTCGTGCCCAGCCGGAAGCCGGCGCCGCGCAGGAGGAGCACCCAGCGAAAGCCCCGCAGCGGGAAACCCAGGTAGAAGATCGCGAACGCGGCCAGCAGGAGCCAGGGGTTCGCGGCCCGCACGGCGCCCACCAGCTTGCCGACATCCACGTTGAGCGCGACCCGGAAGACGAGCACGAGCAGGATCAGCGGGAGGACGAGGCCCAGGATCGTCCGGGGCTGGCGCAGCCGTCGGCCCAGCGAGAGCTGGTCGGCGCCGACCTCGCCCGGGTCCGACGGAGGCGGTGTCGTCATCGCCGGGTTGTCGTCATCGCCGGGTTGTCGTCATCGCCGGGTTGTCGTCATCGCCGGGTTGTCGTCATCGCCGGCCGCCCGACGGGACCGGGCGCACCCGGCCGTTGCCCCGGGCTCGCTGGACCAGCTTTGCGAAGGGCGTCACGCCGCGCACGAAATACGTGGCGCGGCCGGGCTGCACCTCGGCCGTGGCCAGCGCCTGCAGGAGCCCGGACGGCGTGGACGGGTCGCCGATGACGCGCGTGGAGGCAACCCCGACCTCCAGGAGCGAGTGCGCGTCGGAGACTGCCGCCCCGGGAAGGCCGGTGCGCTGCGCGAACGCCTGGGCACGCTCGTTGCCTTCGCGGAAGACGACCCGCGCGTTGTAGACCTCGACCCAGTCCACCAGTCCGGCGAGCGCATCGAGCTCCGCCATGGCGTTGGCCATCGAGTTGCGATGCCGGTCGAACGGATGTGGGATCCCGACGAGGCCGCCCTGCTCCCGCACCAGCGCGATCGTCTCCGCCGGCGGCAGCCCTGGCGGCACCGCCGTGTCCAGGAAGAGGCAGATCAGGTCCCCGGCCGCGGTCTTGACCTCTTCCCCCACGATGACGGTCAGCCCATCCGGCGCGGCATCGCGGGCCCGGAGCGCCCCGTCGATCCGGTCGTGATCCGTGATCGCGAGATGCGTGATCCCCCGCCGCTGGGCCGCCCGCCCCACCTTGACGGGGTCCGACAGGCAGTCGAACGAGGCGCTCGTGTGACAGTGGAGGTCCATGAAGGCGACGTTCCCAGCGGATCCCTGGGGCTCCTCCGAGCCGGCCGCGTCCACGGTCCCGATCAGATCTGCTGGACGAGCGACTTCTTGAAGAAGTCGAAGTGCTCCAGGGCGAGGCCCGTCCCGAGGGCGACGCAGTTGAGCGGATTCGCTGCGACATGGCAGGGGACGCCCGTCACCTGCGTCAGCAGCCGGTCGATGCTGCGGAGGAGCGAGCCGCCGCCGGACATCACCATCCCCTTGTCGATGATGTCCGAGCTGAGCTCGGGTGGCGTCTGCTCCAGGACGCCGCGGACCGCCTGGACCAGCTGCTGGAGCGGGAGCTCGATCGCCTCCATGACCTCCGAGCTCGTGATCGGGATCGTCCGCGGCAACCCCGCGATCAGGTCGCGCCCGCGAACCTCCATCTGGAGCTCGCGCTCCAGCGGCAGGGCGGTCCCGATCGCGATCTTGACCTCCTCCGCCGTCCGGTCGCCGACCATCAGGTTGTACTTCTTGCGGATGTAGGACGCGATTGCGTCGTCAAAGCGGTTACCGCCCACCCGGAGGCTGTTGCTGACGACGATCCCCCCGAGCGCGATCACCGCGATCTCGCTGGTACCGCCGCCGATGTCGATGATCATGTTCCCGGACGGCCCGCTGATCGGCACGTTCGCCCCGATCGCCGCGGCCAGGGGCTCCTCGATCAGGTACGCCTCGCGGGCGCCGGCCTTCAGGGCGGCGTCCCGGACGGCCCGCTTCTCCACGGACGTCACGCCTGCCGGGACGCTGATCATCACCTCCGGCCGCGACAGCGCGAATGAGCCCTTCCGCGCGCGGCCGATGAAGTATCGGAGCATGGCCTCCGTGATGACGTAGTCGGCGATCACGCCGTCCTTCATCGGCCGGATCGCGGAGATGTTGCCGGGCGTCCGGCCGATCATCTCGCGGGCCTCCTCGCCCACCGCGACGATGCGGTTGTCGTCGGAGACTGCGACGACGGAGGGCTCCTGGATGACGATGCCCTTGCCCTTGACGTAGACGATGACGTTGGCCGTGCCGAGGTCGATGCCGATCTTCATGGAGTTGGGGTGCTCACCGGTTCGGGGAGGC
This sequence comes from Chloroflexota bacterium, assembly GCA_025351245.1. GTDB lineage: Bacteria > Chloroflexota > Limnocylindria > Limnocylindrales > CSP1-4 > CTSoil-043. The sequence goes on from JANXWH010000189.1 coordinate 4,323, forward strand.
GCTCGATTCGGGCGCCGAGATCATGGAACTTGCGGTCGATGTTCTCATAGCCGCGCTGGACGTGGTGCGCACCGTGGATGACGGACGTCCCGTCCGCGGCCAGCGCACCCAGGATCAGCGATGCGCCGGCCCGCAGGTCGGAGATAGAGACCTCGGCGCCGTGCAGCCGCGTCGGGCCGGTGATCGCCGCATGCCGGGAGTCGGCGATCTCCACCCGCGCGCCCATCCTGGCCAGCTCGGTGAGCCACTCCAGGCGGTCCTCGAAGATCGTCTCGTGGACGTGGCTGGTGCCGTCGCCGCGGGTGAGCAGCACGCTGACCGGCGACTGGAGGTCGGTCGCGAGGCCCGGGTACGGCCCGGTCTCCACGTCGCAGGCCCGATAGGCGCCCTCGCCGGGCGGGATGCCGCGAACCTCGATCGTGTCCCGGCCGCAGGCAACGTTCACGCCCATCTCGGCGAGCGTCTCCAGGAACGCCCCGAGGTGCTCACACGGCGCGCCCTCCAACGTCACGTGCCCGCCGGCGACGGCGGTCGCGACGACGAACGTCCCCGCCTCGATCCGGTCCGGGATCACGTTGTGCTCGGCTCCGCGGAGCCGTCGGCGTCCGTCCACCACGATCGTGTCCGGGGCGACCCGCTCCACCGCGGCACCCATCTTCTGGAGGAACGCGATCAGGTCGTCCACCTCTGGCTCACGGGCTGCGGGTCGGATCGTGGTCCGCCCATCGGCCAGCGTGGCGGCCAGCATCGCGTTCTCCGTCCCCATGACGGACACGAACGGGAACGTGACCTCCCCGCCGCGGAGCCGTCCGGGAGCCTTGGCGAAGTAGTAGCCATTGCGGTACTCGATCTCCGCACCCAGGGTGCGCATCGCGTCCACGTGCAGGTTGACGGGCCGCCGGCCGATCCGGTCGCCGCCCGGGTTGCTCATGATCACGCGGCCGAAGCGCGAGAGGAGGGGGCCGAGGAGGATGAAGCTGGCCCGCATCTTCGCGGCCGCCTCCAGCGGGACGAACAGCCAGTCCACGTCGCCGGACGCCACCTCGTAGACGCCGGGCGCGGGGTGGTCCACCACCACGCCCAGGTCCATCAGCGTCGCGACCATCACGCGGACGTCCTCGATCTCCGGGACGTTGGTGAAGCGGCAGCGCTCGCCGGTCAGGACCGAGGCGGCAAGCAGCTTGAGGGCGGCGTTCTTCGCGCCGCTGACCCGGACGGTGCCGGCCAGCGGACGGCCTCCCTCGATCCGGAAGACCTCGTGGGCCACCGGATCAGGGGTGTACTCCCAGTGGAACGGGCGGGTGTCCGCCATGGCCGTCCCAAGGCCGCCTCCGGCGCTACGCGCGCCGGTGCGGCCCCTCCCGGTGACGGCGCTCGGCGACGCGGATCCGGACGACGGCAGCCTGCAGCTCGGCCCGGGCCTGGGCCAGGTCGACGGGTTCCACGATCCCGGCCTCCAGGACGCGCTCGGCGGCGAGACGGGCCTCGCGCGCTCGCTCCAGGTCGATCTCGGCCGCGAGGTCCGCGGTCTCCGCCATCACCACCACCTTGTCGGGGAGCACCTGGACGAAGCCGCCGATGATCGCGAAGGACTCCTCCACGCCGCCCTTGCGGACCCGCAGCTCGCCGGCCCCCAGGATGGAGATGAGCGGGGCGTGATGCGGCAGCACGCCGAGCTCGCCCTCGCTCCCGGGCAGCGTCACGAAGTCGACGTCGTCAGCGTACGCCCGCTTCTCCGGGGTGACGATCTCCAGCCGGAACGGCATGCCGGGCTCCCTACGCCTGCAGCTTCGCCGCGTTCGCGCGGACGTCGTCGAGCGTGCCGGCAAGGAAGAACGCCTGCTCCGGCAGCGAGTCGGCCTTGCCTTCCAGGACGTCCCGGAACGAGGTGACGGTCTCCTTGATCGGCACGTAGATGCCGGGGCGGCCGGTGAAGACCTCGCCCACGAAGAACGGCTGGCTCATGAAGCGCTCCAGCCGGCGCGCCCGCGCGACGGTCGCCTTGTCCTCCTCGGACAGCTCGTCGATGCCCAGGATGGCGATGATGTCCTGGAGGTCGCGGAAGCGCTGGAGGACGCGCTGGACCTCGCGGGCCACGTCGTAGTGTTCCTGGCCCACCACGTTCGGGTCCAGGACGCGCGAGGTGGAGGTGAGCGGATCCACGGCCGGGTAGATGCCCAGCTCCGTGATCCGGCGCTCCAGCCGGATGGTGGAGTCCAGGTGGGCGAACGTGGTGGCCGGCGCGGGGTCCGTGTAGTCGTCGGCCGGCACAAAAACCGCCTGGAGGCTCGTGATGGAGCCCTTCTTGGTGGACGTGATCCGCTCCTGCAGGCCGGCCATCTCCGTGGCCAGGTTCGGCTGGTAGCCGACCGCCGAGGGCATCCGGCCCAGGAGCGCCGACACCTCGGATCCTGCCTGGGTGAACCGGAAGATGTTGTCGATGAAGAGGAGGACATCGCGGCCCTCCGCGTCGCGGAAGTACTCGGCCATGGTAAGGGCCGACAGGCCGACGCGCAGCCGGGCGCCGGGCGGCTCGTTCATCTGGCCGAAGACGAAGGCCGTCTTGGCCAGGACGCCCGACTCGGTCATCTCCGCGATCAGGTCGTTGCCCTCGCGCGACCGCTCACCCACCCCGGCGAACACGGAGACGCCCGCGTGCTCCTGGGCGACGTTCCGGATCAACTCCTGGATGATGACGGTCTTGCCGACGCCGGCGCCGCCGAAGATCCCGATCTTGCCGCCCTTCTTGAAGGGGCAGATCAGGTCGATCACCTTGATCCCGGTCTCGAAGACCTCCACGTCGGTGGTCTGCTCGTCGAACGGCGGGGCGGCGCGATGGATCGGCAGGACCAGGGTGCGGTCAACCGGGCCCTTCGCGTCGATCGGGTTGCCCAGCACGTCGAAGACCCTGCCCAACGTCACCGCGCCCACCGGCACGGAGATCGGGGCGCCCGTGTCGCGGACCTCGGTCCCGCGGGCCAGGCCGTCCGTGGTGGTCATCGCCACGGCGCGGACCCAGTTGTTGCCCAGGTGCTGCTGGACCTCGCAGACGAGCGGGTCGTGGTCCGGTCGCACGATCTCCACCGCGTTGTAGATCTGGGGCAGCTGGCCGGCGGGGAACTCGATGTCGACGACGGGTCCGGTGATCTGGATCACGCGGCCGGTCGCGGTGGGAGCGGCGGTCGCCATGGTGGGTGTCATGCCTCCGTGCACGCCTAGCGCCCGGCCCGGGCGCCGGACGCGATCTCGATCATCTCGCGGGTGATGTTGTTCTGGCGGACCTTGTTATAGGAGAGGGTGAGGTCCTCGATCAGCTCTTCCGCGTTCTCCGTGGCGCTCTTCATCGCCACCATCTTGCTCGACATCTCCGACGCCGTGGTCTCCAGGATCGCCTGGAAGACGCGGGTCGCGACGTAGCGCGGGAGGAGCTGGTGCAGGACGGTCGCGGGGTTGGGTTCGAAGATGAACTGGTTGCCGGGGATGCCCGGGGAGTCGGGCCCGGGCCGGATCGGCAGGAGCGGCTGGGCGATGGGGCGCTGGACCAGCGTCGAGATGAACGTCGAGTAGACCAGGTCGATCTGGCCGTAGGTCCCGGCCAGGAAGTCGTCGGAGACCAGGCGGGAGAGCGGCGTGACGTCCGCAAAGCTGGGCTTGTCGCCGAACCCGTTGAAGTGCGCCACGATCGGGATCCCGGTGCGGCGGAGCGCGTCGCGACCCTTGCGCCCGACGGTCACCGCGGACAGGCGGCCCTCGTGCTCGGCGGCCTCCTTCAGGGCGAAGCGGATCGTGTTCGTGTTCAGCGGGCCGGCCAGACCGCGGTCCGTCGTGATCACCACGAGGAGGCGGGTGCCGCCGTCGGGGCGTGCCAGCAGCGGGTGATGTTCGTCGCCGAGGACCGCGGCCAGGTCCGCGAGGACCTCGTCCAGCTTCTCCGCGTAGGGCCGCGCGGCGAGCGTCGCGTCCTGCGCGCGGCGGAGCTTCGAGGCGGCCACGAACTGCATCGCCCGGGTGATCTGCTTGATGTTCTTGACGGCGCCGATTCGGCGTCGGATGTCGCGCTGGCTCGCCACGTTCCGCTCCTGCGCCCCGTCCCGCCGCTACGCCAGGAACGTGGTGCGGTAGGCCGCGACCGCGTCGTCGAGACCCTTGGTGATCTCGTCGTCGAGGGCCTTCGTGCGGCCGAGCTTCTCGAGGATCTCCGGCCGCTCCGCCTCCAGGAAGCGGTAGAGGCCGATCTCGAACTCCTTGACGCGCGGCGTCGGGATGTCGTCCAGCTGGCCCTTCGTGGCGACGTACAGGATCGCGACCTGCTTCTCCACCGGGAGCGGCTGGTACTGGGGCTGCTTCACGATTTCGGAGAGCTTCTCGCCGCGGGTGAGCTGGTCTCGGGTGGCTTTGTCCAGGTCCGACGCGAACTGCGCGAACGCGGCGAGGGCGCGGTACTGGGCCAGGTCCAGCTTGAGCGGCCCCGCGACTTGCTTCATCGCCTTGGTCTGGGCCGCGGAGCCAACCCGGGAGACGGAGATGCCGATGTTCAGCGCGGGCCGCTGGCCGGCATTGAACAGGTCGGTCTCCAGGAAGATCTGGCCGTCGGTGATGGAGATGACGTTGGTGGGGATGTAGGCGGAGACGTCGCCGGCCTGCGTCTCGATGATCGGCAGCGCGGTCAGGGACCCGCCGCCGTTGTCGTCGTTGAGGCGCGCCGCCCGCTCCAGGAGGCGGCTGTGCAGGTAGAAGACGTCGCCCGGATAGGCTTCGCGGCCGGGCGGGCGGCGGAGCAGGAGGGCCATCTCGCGGTACGCCCAGGCGTGCTTGGAGAGGTCATCGTAGACGCACAGGGCGTCCTTCACGAGGCCCTGCCCGGGGACCTCCACGCCGTTCTCCATGACCTCCTCGCCCATCGCGACGCCCGCGTACGGGGCCAGGTACTGGAGCGGAGCGGGATCCTCGGCGCCGGCGACGACCACGATCGTGTGGCCCATCGCGCCGTGTCGTTCCAGGATCGCCACCGTGGAGGCGACCGTGGAGAGCTTCTGGCCGATCGCGACGTAGATGCAGACCAGGCCCTTGCCCTTCTGGTTGATGATCGTGTCGATGGCGAGCGCGGTCTTGCCGGTCTGGCGGTCGCCGATGATCAGCTCGCGCTGGCCGCGGCCGATCGGGATCAGCGCGTCGACGGCCTTGATGCCGGTCTGGACGGGCGTGTCGACTGACTTGCGGGTGATGACGCCGGGGGCGATCCGCTCGGCGGGGCGGACCTTCGTGGTCTCGATGGGGCCCTTGTCGTCGAGCGGGCGGCCCAGCGGGTCCACCACGCGCCCGAGCAGCGCGGCCCCGACAGGAACCTCCACGACCCGGCCGGTGGTCTTGACGACGTCGCCTTCCTTGATCGCGGTGGCGTTGCCCAGGATGACGGCGCCGACCGTCTCCTCGGCCAGGTTCAGGGCCATGCCCATGACGCCGCCGGGGAACTCCAGGAGCTCGGACGCCAGTGCGCCCTCCAGGCCATAGA
>JANXWH010000107.1 GCA_025351245.1 Chloroflexota bacterium
ATCGACCATTGCAGGGCCACGTCGCCCGCGGCCGCGTCAGTGCGGACCGCTCGGTCACGAGCTGACAGCCCGCGACATCGACCGCGGCCGCTCGACGCCGGTGCCGCCGACGCCGATGCCAGGGCCCGGCCGGTCAGGCGCGCGTTGGCGGACGGAACGGTGGCGTACTCGCTTACGAGGCATTACCAATCTCAGACCTCTGGACATGTGGCCGCCTGCCGAGGCGAGAGATGCTGATAATTAGTAGTGCAATATGGCTTGCATTTGAGGGACTCTTGCGGTAGCATTGGGGGGTGAGCGAAGCAGCGGCGGGCCCCGTCCAGGAACGGTTGTGGGAGGTCCCGGCGCTGCCCGGCACGCCGATCGGCCGGTGGCTGTCGGTGGTGGAGTCGGGCGGTGTTCGGGCGGTGTTCTTCGGGCCGACGCCGATCCAGGTCTTTGACGCCACCGACGCGGCGGCGACCGCGGCCGCCATGGCGATGCTGTCGCGGGTCGGTCTCGCGTCCGACGCCGCGATCGCCGCCGCGTTCGGCTGCCATCGCAACACGGTCGGCCGGTTGGCCCGACGCCTGGCCGCCGAGGGGCTGGCGGCGGTGGTGCCGGCCAGGCGCGGCCCGAAGGGGCCGTCCAAGGTGACGCCCGAGGTGGATGCCGTCATTGCCGCCGAGGCCAGTCGTCTGTCTGGCCCACGGCTCGTCGAGGTCGTGGCCGAGCGCACCGGGGTGCGCCTGTCACGCTCGTACGTGGCGGCGCTGGCGGCCGGAGCGCGGGCCCGCCAGCTCGAGCTCCCGGGCGGCGACCCGGCCGCCGCCGGCGCTGAGCAGGTGAGCCCGATCCCCCCTGGGGGGGCCATCGACCGGGAGCAGGATGCTGCCGCGGCGGGGGTCGAGCCCGGGGCGGCCGACGGCATCGAGCCGCCGGCGATCCTGCCCGATCTCGTCCGAGGGCGTTACATGGGCCTGGCCCTCTACTACCCGGCGCTCGCGGCGCTCGGTCTCGTCGAGGTGGCCCGGTCGGTGTTCGGGCTGCCCCGCTCCGCGCGGTTCGGCGTCCGGGCGGTGACGCTGTGCCTGTGCTTTCTGACCCTGTTGCGCAAGCCGACCGTGGAAGCGGCCAAGCATCTGCGCCGGGCCGAGTTTGGGGCGGTCGTGGGCTCGGGCCGGGCGCCGGCGGTCAAGACCCTCCGCCGCAAGCTGGCCGAGCTCGTCGGCCAGGGCAGGGCCGCCGAGTTCGGCACCCGCCTGGCCCGCCGCTGGGTCGAGGACGGGTTCGTCGCCACCGCCTACCTGTACGTCGACGGCCACATGAAGGCCTACACCGGCAAACGTCGCCTGCAGGAGGTGTGGAACTCCCAGCGGCGCATGCCCCTGCCCGGCGTGCACACCTACCACGTCGCCGACGGCGACGGCCGGCCGCTGCTGTTCCTCACCGAGGCACTGTCGACCAACCTGGCCAAGGCCATGCCCCGCATCGTCGACGCGATCCGCGACGCGGTCGGCGACCGGGCGTTCAGCGTGATCTTCGACCGGGGCGGCTTCGACGGCACGCTGTTCGCCTGGCTCACCGCCGGGAGCATCGGGTTCATCACCTACGGGCGAGGCAGCCCCAACCTGCCGGTCGAACGGTTCCGGCGACGGGAGGCCCGGTTCGAGGGACGCAGGGTGCGGTTCCAGCTCGCCGAAGACGAGGTGAGCGTGGCCCGCAGCGGGCCATGGCGCCGCGTCGTCGTGCGCACCCGCGACGGCCATCAGACCCCCATTCTCACGAACCTCGACGCCGACCAGGTGGCACCCGCCCGTCTCGCCGCTCTGATGTTCGCCCGCTGGCGCCAGGAGAACGTGTTCAAGTACATGGGCGAACACCATGGCCTGGACCAGCTCATCAGCTACGGCGCCGACCCCGCCGACCCCGCCACCATGGTCCCCAACCCCCACCGCAAACACCTCGACCGTCAGATCGCCGAACGGCGCCGCGCGCTGGCCACGCTCAAGGCCGACCTCGGCGACGCGCTGCTGGACGAGCCCAGGGCCAACAGCCGCAGCGCCCACGGCCTCAAGATCGCCCAGGGCGGCGCCGTGCATCGGCTCCGGACCCTCGAACGGGAGATCGACGCTCTCGTCGCTGAGCGCAAACCCCTGCCCACACACGTGCCCGTGGCCGACACGGGAGGATCCCGCGAAGTCATGCGCCTCGAGCACAAGGCGATCGTCGACCGCATCAAGATCAGCGCCTACAACGCCGAGGAGTGGCTACTCGACCGCCTCGTCGGCCACTATCCCAACCCCCACGACGCCCGCGACCTGCTCCGCTCCTTCGCCGAGCTCTCGGGCGAGATCCGGACCACCGACGGTGCCGTCCTCGTCACCCTCGACCCGCCCGACACGCCCATTCACCGCCGGGCCCTCCGAGGGCTCGTCGATGACCTCAACGTCGTCGGTGCCACCTACCCCGGCACCGATATCCCCGTGACCTACCGGGTGGCAGTGCACCAGTCCGAGGCCGCAGCCTGAGGCCTCATGTCCAGACGTCTGAACCTGGCCCCTCGATGCGGTGATGGTGCTTACCTCCGGAAGCCATGCGCCGATTGCCGCCGCTGCGATGGACGCGGGCTTGCATGTGTTCGCGGAGAAACCCCTCGCTCTCTCCGTTGCCGAGGGGCAGGCACTCGTCGAGCAGGCCCG
>JANXWH010000192.1 GCA_025351245.1 Chloroflexota bacterium
TCACATTGCCGGAGAGCGCCGCGAACGAGACCGGCGAGTTGAACCCGGGATACCGGTAGATGCCGCCGGGGATGAGGGTCAGCGGCAGACCCAGGGCCAGGACGGCCGCGAGCACGGCGAGGTGGCGCGGTCGGCCCACGACCGCGAAGGCGGCCGTGAGGCCCACCACCAGCAGCAGGCCGAGGAGCCACCAGAGCCAGATCCCCATCGAGTCCGGCAGCACGGCGAGCGGCCGCCAGATCACGGCGATGAATGGGGGCGAGAGGAGCGGTGCGGGGAAGGTCTTCGGATACCCGGGAACCGCCTGATCCCCGGGCAGCAACGGGCCGTACAGGTTGTGGCCCGCGTTCAGGCGTGACCCTGCCGCGTCGTAGTTGGATGCGTCCGTGCCTATCGTTGTGGGGTGGAGGAGGTCGGGTCGCTGGACGAAGCCGGTGACGTAGAGCTGTCCAATGAGCAGCGCGACCAGGAGCACGCGAAAGGCAACTGTGGCCCGCGAGGTCCAGCGGGGTGGGATCGGCCCGTCCGGCCCGGGCCCACGGCCTTCGTCCGAAGGCTCCATCAGCCCCCCGGGCGCCTCGCTGTCTCGCGCTCCGTGTCCCGCCATCGAGGTCATATCCGAGACCGGCGGCCGGAGCCTGCGGCCCGGAGGCGGGTCACGCGGACAAGCGGTGACGCCGACCAGCGGGCGCGCCCACCGAGGCCGGCTCCAGGACCGCCCGAATGCCGCTGAGGAGAACGAGGAGCTTGTCGGTCAGGTGTTGGTCGCGGGGCACGCGCTCTCCGCTCCCGGGGTCGGCTCCGCGATTGCCGAGGAGGCGCCTGAACATGCCATGATCTACCTCTGAATCACGGGCATTATCGCCGCCGCCGCGCCGATCGCGCCTGGCGACGCCGTCGGCCGGGTGGCTGCTCCAGGATCGGTCGACGCGACGTAGTGCCGCCGGGCCCTCCTCGCAAGAAGAATGGACAGGCGGCCGCGCATGCGCAGGATCCGCGACGATGACCTGGCCGGGTGCGGGGTAGCCCGGTTGCCAGGCGAAGCCTGAAGATCTCGCCGGCGTCGAGCTTTCGGCTGAGCGGGCGGTCGCCCGCCGGCCCGCGCCGACCTGACCCCGGTCAGCGCGCCTCGAAGGAGCGCTTCGAGAGCCCGTAGAAGTAGCCCTCGATCGTGAAGTCCGGCGTGTCGTCCGGCTTCGCGACCGCGCCGAGCGTCACGAAGATGGGCGCGAAGTGCTCGATGGTCGGGTGGGCGTACGGCATGCCCGGGGCCTTCTCCCGGAACGCGAACAGCGTGTCAAGGTCACCCCGGTTCAGCGCCTCCGTCGCCCAATGGTCGAAGTCGATCGACCACTGCGGCGCGCCGGGCTTGCCGAGGAAGTAGTCGTGGATGAACGGCAGGCCGTGGGTCAGGAACCCGCTGCCCACGATCAGCACCCCCTCGTCACGGAGCGGTGCGAGGCGCCGACCCACCTCGAACAGGTGCCGCGGGTCCAGGTCCGGCATGGACATCTGGAGGACGGGGATCTCCGCGCCCGGGTACATCGCCTTCAGCGGCACCCAGGCGCCGTGGTCGAGACCCCGCGTCTCCCGTTCCAGCACGGGCTCGTTCGACGGCATCAACCCCTTGACCCTGGCCGCGAGGTCCGGCGCCCCGGGCGCGTCGTACGTCATCCGGTAGTAGTGCTCCGGGAAGCCGTAGAAGTCGTACACGAGGGGCACGCGCCGCGTCGCGCTCAGCGCGACCGGGGCGGTCTGCCAGTGCGCGCTGACGATGAGAATGGAGCTCGGCCGCGGAAGCGATGCGCCCCACGACCCGAGCTCGCCCATCCATTCCTCGTCCTCCAGGAGCGGCGGCGCGCCGTGCCCGAGGTAGATGGCCGGCATGGGCCCGGCAGCCGGGGTGCCGGACACCAGCGGGGACGGTGTCGGGTTGGGGCTCGGGTTCGGGTTCGTGTCGGCCATGCGGGACCCGACCTACGCCGCGGTGGCGCCGGCAGGGGCGCCGATGAGGACGAAAGTCGAGCGCCAGTCGCCGCCCGCGATCATCTGGAGGCGGATGTTCAGCCAGGCGAGGGCCTCGAGCTCGCGGGCGGCCGCAAGCGGTCCTACGCTGACCGGCCGGAGGCCGATTGACGAGGCCAGGTCGATGACCGCTGCACGTGCGGCCGGGTCGTCCGTCGCGTACAGGACATCGAGCCTGGTGCCGTGGGTTGTCGGATCGGCCTGGAGCCCGGCGAGGAGCGTGTTGAACGCCTTCGCGACGAGCGCGCCGCCGAGGAGCTGCGCGAATCGCTCTGCGCCCGACCCGCCGCTCTCGGTCGCGAGCCCCGAGTAGTCCGCCTTGATCGGATTCGTGGCGTCGATGACCACCTTGCCGGCGGCCTGCCCGTCGAGCTCCGCCGCGACCTGCTCGGCGGCCGTGTACGGGACCGCGAGAATGATGACGTCCGCGTCTCGCGCCGCATCCGCCGCGCTGACCGCGGCTGACGCGCCGACCTCGGATGCAACCTGCTTCGTCTTGTCCGCGTCGCGCGCGGCGAACGTCACCTGGTGGCCGGCCCGGACGAGCGAACCGCCGATGGCCTTGCCCACGTTGCCCGTCCCGATGACAGCGATCTTCATGTCGATGGAGCCCTCCGCGCCGATGCCGTCGCCGGCTTGACTGTTTCCTGTTGGCAAACCACAATGCCGAGGAGCAAACTATGCCGGATTATTCGGTGGAGGTCAAGAGGGTTGGGCGAGGTCAAAGAGCAGCCGGCGGGATCGAGGCGTCCGGCGGTCGGTCGGGAGATCCGGCGCTGGCGTCATGATCGGAACCTCACCCTCGCCCGGGTCGCGGAGCGGAGCGGCCTCAACATCGGGTACCTGTCGCAGATCGAGAACGCGAAGGCCATCCCGTCGCTCGATGCGCTCGGCGAGATCGCCGGCGCCCTCGACGTGCCCGTGGCGTGGCTGCTGGTGGACTCGAGCCCGGCCCCGCGCCTCGTTCGTGCCGCGGAACGGCCCCGGGTCACGGCGGGCGGCCTGGCGGCGGCCACCGAGGTCGACGGCGGCACGTCGCGGGATCTCTGCATCATCGAAGCGGTCGTCCCGGCGGGCCATCGCACGGGCGTCCACGCTCACGCGGGCGACGAACACCACGTTGTGCTCAGCGGTCGCTGGCGGATGACGCAGGGCGAGCACACGTTCGAGCTCGACGCAGGCGACTACCTGGCGTGGGATCCGAGCATTCCGCACGACGCCGAGAACATCGGTGACGAGCCGGGCCGCATGCTGATCATCTACCCGCGCCACCGGCGGGCGGAACTGGCCGACCCGAAGGCCTGAGCGAAGGAAGCCGAGGCAAGGGCCGACGCTACTGCGCCGGCTCGGTCGGTCACTCGCCGCTGAATCGCTCTTCCTTCCACGGGTCGGCGTCGTTGTTGTAGCCGTAGCGCTCCCAGAAGCCGCGGATATCGTGGTCCAGGAACTCCAGCCCGCGGACCCACTTCGCGCTCTTCCAGAAGTAGCGCTTCGGCACCACGAGGCGGAGCGGGTAGCCGTGCTCCGGCTCCAGCGGCTGGCCCTCGTAGCGGTCCGCCAGCAGGACGTCCGCGTCGTCGAGGATCTCCAGCGGCATGTTCGTGGTGTAGCCCTGCTCGGAGTGCACGAGGACGTGGGTCGCCTCGGGTCGGACCTGGGCCAACTCCAGGATCGCCCGGATCGGCACGCCCTCCCACGTGGTGTCCAGCTTCGACCACCGCGTCACGCAATGGATGTCCGCCGTGACCTGCGTGCGGGGAAGCGCCAGGAACTGGTCCCAGGTGAACGTGAGAGGTGCCCCGACCAACCCATGGACGCGGAGATCCCAGGCGGCCAGGTCGATCTTCGGGACGCTGCCGTAGTGGAGGACCGGGAACTTCTCGGTCAGGTACTGCCCGGGCGGCACGCGCGATGCCGTGGCGGGATCCGTCGCGCGGGAGCCGAAGAGGCGGTCGAACATCGTGATCTCCGTGGCGGGCTGGCGGTCATTCTGGCCGATGCGATCCGGCTCGTCATCCGGTTCGGTCTCGCGGCGCTCCCGGACGTTACGCGGCGAGGGCGGGCGTCAGGGTTGGGCCGAGACGCGGTACAACCACCACCCGGCCGCCGGATCCGAGGCGATCCTGGTGAGCGTGAAAGCACCCATCGTGACCGGGCCTTCGGACTCGAGCGCCGCGCCCGCGCCGTTCTTCGGATCTCCGGTGCGGTCGTCCGAAGACAGAGCGCCGGGTCCCCGGGTTCAGCGGCCCGTATGGCACGCTCGCCATGACGGCGACGGCAGCGGAGCCGAACAATGCGGCCGCCGTGACGAGCCGCGCATGACGGCGCCCATGTCCCGCCAGTTCGGGCATCCGAACGGCCGAGAACCCCACGGCACGGGCGCCCCTGGTGCGGCGATCAGGCGCCCCTGGCGCGGCGATCGGGAGCCCGGATCTTGGGCGATCCGTTTGGCCGGGCACGTTCACCGAGCATCCTGCCGGGCGCGAGCGCGTCGATCTCGCCGGGACCGCAACGCGCCGCCGCTCACCGAGTTGCCGGACAGTTCCGGTACTCTTCTGCCATGAGTGCAACCGCGCCCCGGATCGTCATCGTCATGCCCGCCTACAACGCGGCCCGGACGCTGGAGCGGACCTATGCGGACATTCCGCACGACCTCGTGGAGCGGATCATCCTCGTCGACGACGTCAGTCGCGACCAGACGGTCGAGATCGCGAAGCAGCTGGGCCTGGACGTGATCGTGCACCGCCAGAATCGCGGCTACGGCGGCAACCAGAAGACCTGCTACGACGCGGCCCTGGAGATGGGCGCCGACGTCGTGATCATGCTTCACCCGGACTACCAGTACGACGCGACCCGGATCCCGGCGCTCGTGGAGCCCATCCTCCGCGGGGACGCGGACCTCATGCTCGGCAGTCGCTTCCTGGGCAATCCGCGGGCCGGCGGGATGCCGACCTGGAAGTTCGTCTCCAACCGGTTCCTGACGGCCCTGGAGAACTTCGCCTTCGGGCTGCGGCTCTCCGAGTACCACACCGGCTTCCGGGCCTACTCTCGCCGTCTCCTGGAGACGATCCCGTACCACCGCAACTCGGACGACTTCGTGTTCGACCAGGAGCTGATTGCCCAGGTCGTGGCGGCGGGCAGCTTTCGGATCGGCGAGATCGCCGTCCCCACGCGCTACTTCCAGGAGGCGAGCTCGGTCGGCTTCCGCCGGAGCGTGGTCTACGGGCTGTCGACCCTCCGGGTGGTCGCCCGGTTCGCGCTCCACCGGATCCGCGTCCGGCGCTCCCCGAAGCTGACGCCGCGCACGCCGGGCCGCTGAAGCCGGCCCGGCGGACCAGGACGCTCGGGCGAATGCGCCGATCGCTGCTTCGCGGCGGGATTGGGATTGCGATCTCGATTCTCGCCCTCTCCCTCGTCGTTCGGCAGGTGGACGTTGCCGCGGTGGCCCGCGTGCTGGGGAACGCGGCGCCGGGGTGGGTGATCGCCGTTGCCGCGTGCATCGCGATCGACGTCGCGTGCCGGGCGATCCGCTGGCAGGGGCTCCTGGCCCCGATCCAGCGCGTTCGGTTCGTTCCGGTCCTCGGCTACCTCCTCGTGGGCTACCTGGCCAATAACGTGTTGCCGGCCCGCCTGGGCGAGCTGGTCCGGAGCCACTACCTGGGCGACCGCGAGGGGATGAGCCGCGCGACGGCGCTGGGCACGATCGTGGTGGAGCGCGTCGTAGACACTGCGGTCCTCGTCGCGATCGCCTCGGCGGCGATCCTCCTGCTCCACGTCCGGGGCTTCGTGGCGAGCGCGGTCCTGCTGGGCGCGGGCCTCACCGGACTGCTGGTCGTGGCCCTCGCCATTGCGCTCGTGGCGCATCGCCTCCCGTATGCGGACCAGGCGGTCGCGGCCGTGGGGCGGTGGCCCTCCGTGATCCGCCTGGCCGGCAGACTCCGCGGCGGCCTGGCTGTGGCCGGGCGGCCGCGGACGGTCGCGGTCGCGGTGTGCTGGAGCCTGGCCGCCTGGAGTGCGACCGTCGTCGCGTTCGCTGCGGCGGGCCAGGCGGTCGGCGTCGAGCTGACGTGGGGGCAGGCCGCGCTCCTGGCCGCCGGCGTCTCCCTCGCGACGGCGATCCCGGCCGGACCCGGCTACCTGGGGACGTTCGAGCTGGCCGCGGTCCAGATCGCGGCTGTCTTCGGGGTCGGAGCGGACCCGGCGGTCGCGCTGGCCGTGCTGGTCCACGTGGTGATCCTCGTCCTGACCTCGCTGGGCGGGGCGGTCGCGCTCCTGCGGTTGGGGTGGCGCCGGAAGGTAATCGGGGCCGCACCCGACGACGCGGAGGCGGGCGGCACGCCGGCTGCCTCCACCCCGTAGGGCCTCCGGCTCCACGACCGCAGCGCCGGCCAGCGCTCGCGTTGCGCCACGTCCGCGGGCCCGTCGTCGCCGCCCCTGGAATCGGCGAGCCCGCCGTTGCCGGCGGGCTCGGACGCGGAACCGGCTGGGCCGGGTCGCTATTGGGCCGGGTCGCTACTTGATCAGGCCAACCGACTTGAGCCAGGCCTTCGCCACGGCCGCGATGTCCTTCTTGTCGACCGTGACCTGCTTGTTCAGGTCCATCAGGGTGGCCGTGTCCATCTTCGCCGACACGTCGTTCAGGATCTTCGAGAAGGCGGCCTTGTCCGTCTTGGCGAGGAGGTCGTTCCGGACGAGCGGGGCGATGTTGTCGGCCGGCTGCGTGTGCTTGTCGTCCGCGAGCACGACGAAGCCGTTGACGGCGATGTCCGGCTGGGTCGAGCAGAGCTCCGCGACGTCGATCGTCTTGTTGGCCAGCGCCTGGGCCATCGGCGTGTCGCAGGCCGCGAGCGGGGTGATGTTCTTGGGGTCAAGGCCGTAGGCGGCCTTCAGGGCCTCGGCGCAGACCGGGTTCGTCTTGCAGTCGGTCGCGAGGCCCCACTTGAGCTGGTCCTGCGCCGGCGCGGCATCGCTGAGCTTGGCCAGCTTGAGCTGGGCGGCGGTCTCCGGTCGGACCACGAACACATTCTGATCGGCTGCCGGCGAGTACGACAGGACCGTGATCCCGCCGCCCTTCGTCGCCAGGATTGCCTGGAGCGCTGCCGCGTTGGCGGCCGGGTCGCCGGTCTGCTTGCCCTTCTCGTAGAACGCGAGCCCACTCCCGATGTACTCCGGCTTGAGGTCGATCTGGCCGCTCTCGAGCGCGGGGGCGGAGACCTTGCGGGCCCCGATCCCGATACCGGTCCGATCCACCGAGTAGCCGCCGGCCTCGAGGGCCTGCGCATAGATCTCGGCCATGAGCTTGGCTTCGTAGAAGCCATCTGATCCGACCTTGACGGTCGGCTTGCCGCCCCCACCCGTCGAACAGGCGCTCACGAGCACCAGCACCGACGCCCCGAGGGCGAGCACGCGGGTGAACCGCATGGGTCGCCTCCTTACTGTGCCCGTGTCCGCCTGGGCAGGCTGCATCGGGTCGAGTGGACTATATCGGCCCACGCCCGATCGCTCCGAATCGGTCTCCGCGCTGCCCGACGCGTTACATCCCGAGCACGGGCGGTGGCGGCGCGATTCCCAGCGCGGGTCCGCGCCCACCCCGGCGCAGCCCCGGCGACCGGGCGAGGCGCTGCAGGAGGCCGACGGCGACCTCGGTTGCGATCGCGAGGGCCGCGACCAGGAGCACGCCGCCGAAGACCTGGCCGTCGTCGTTCTGGGCGATCCCGTCCACGAGGAAGCGCCCAAGCCCGCCGCCGCCGAAGATCGCCCCGAGGGTTGCCGTGGCGACGATCTGGACTGCTGCGGAGCGAATCCCCCCGAGAACCACCGGGAGCGCAACCGGCAGCTCGATCCGGGCCAGGATCTCGCGCTCGCGCATTCCCATCCCGCGGCCAGCCTCGACGAGATCCCGGTCCACCTCCGCGATTCCCGTGTACGCATTCACGAGGATCGGCGGCACGGCGAGCACCACCATCGCCACGAGCGTCGGCAGGACGGTCCCGCCGAGCACCGGGTCGATGAGGACCGTGATGGGGATGGCGATCGCGATGACCGCAAGCGAGGGCAGCGAGCGCCCAAGGTTCGCCACGCTGGCGGCGACGGCGGCGCCCCGGCCCGTGTGGCCGATCGCGAGTCCCGCCGGGAGCGCGAGGAGCAGCGCGATCGCGAGCGAGATGCTGGCGATCAGCACGTGCTCCAGGAGCCGATTCGGGATTCCGAACTGGCCGGCCCAGTGGGCGGGATTCGTGAGCCAGGCGGCAGTCGCCGTCACCAGGTTCACGACGTCGCCTCGACGGTGCGCGCGTTGGCCCAGGGAGTGACGCGCCGCTGCGCCCGGACGAACAGGAGGTCGGCGCCCAGCGCCAGGAGGATCGAAGGAAACGCCCCGGCGTACATCTCGGTCAGGAAGTTGCCGCGGTTGTAGCCGTCCAGGATGAAGTAGCCCAGCCCGCCGAACGCGTCGCTGATCGTCCCGGTGATCGTGACCAGGCCGATCGTGGAGACCGTGGCCAGCCGGAGCCCGGCGACGATGAGCGGGACCGCGAGCGGCAGCTCCACGCGCCAGAGCCGCTGGCGGCGGGTATGGCCCATCCCGTCCGCCGCCTCCAGGACCTCGGCCGGGACGCCGTCGAGGCCGGCCACGATGTTCCGCACGAGGATCACCAGGGTGTAGAGGACCAGCGGCACCTCGGCCGTCACGACCGAGAACCCGGTGATGGAGATGAGAGCGGCGAAGAGCGCCAGGCTGGGAATCGTGTAGAGGATCCCGGCCAGCGCGCTGATCGGCGGGTAGAGGGCTCGATGGCGGGCCGCCACGAGCGCGAGGACGAACGAGATCGCGAACCCGATCGCCACCCCGAGCGCCGCCAGGTAGACGTGCTGCGCGGTCCGGTAGGCGATTGCGTCAAGGTGGCCGGCCAGCCAGCCCCAGTCGATCATCGCGCCTGCGGCCTGCGGCTCACGCGCCGGCGCCGGACGCGCCGGCGGCGATGCCGTCCGGATCGGCGCTCGGACGGAGCGCGGCCGCGATCGCCTCGACGGTGAGCACGCCGCGGAGCCGGCCCGCGCGGTCGACCACGATCCCGGTCTGGACGTCCGCGTCGAGCATCATCGAGAGCGCGTCCTTCAGGGTGGTTCGGCGGTCGAGCAGCGGCGACATCGGCGTCGCGAGCGACGCCGCGAGCGTGCCCGTCCCGGGGATGTGGCGCTGGTTGACCCAGCCGATCGGGCGGTCCGACGGGTCCAGCAGGAGGAGGTACGGGAACGGGTCCTCGAACGTCCGGGCCCGCGCCTCGCCGGCCGGGTCGCCGACCCGGGCGGTCACGACCGGCTGCAGCGCCACCTCGCCCACCCGCGTCAGCGAGAGGCGCTTGAGGCCGCGGTCGGCTCCTACGAAGTCGGCGACGAATTCCGATGCGGGGGCGGCCAGGATCTCGGCCGGGGGCGCGAACTGCTCCAGGTGCCCGCCGACCTGCATGACCGCGACGAGGTCGCCCAACTTGATCGCCTCGTCGATGTCGTGGGTGACGAACAGGATCGTCTTCGCCAGCTCGGCCTGGAGGCGCAGGAACTCGTTCTGGAGCCGCTCGCGGACGATGGGGTCCACGGCGCCGAACGGCTCGTCCATGAGCATGAGGGGCGGGTCGGCCGCCAGGGCACGGGCCACGCCCACGCGCTGGCGCTCGCCGCCGGAGAGTTGGGCCGGATAGCGGTCGCGGTAGAGGGCCGGGTCCAGCCCCACGAGCGACAGCAGCTCCTCGGCCCGCGCCCGCTGCCTGGCTGCCGGCCATCCGAGCAGGCGCGGCACGACCGCGACGTTGGCGCCGATGGTCTGGTGCGGGAAGAGGCCCACCTGCTGGATCACGTAGCCGATCTCGCGCCGGAGCTCCGTGGCGTCGCGATCGGCCACGTCCGCGCCGTCGATCAGGATCCGGCCGCTCGTCGGCTCGATGAGCCGGTTGACCATCTTCAGGCTGGTGGTCTTGCCGCAGCCGGACGGGCCCACGAGCACGCAGATCTTGCCGGCCGGGACGGTCAGCGACAGGTCGTTGACGGCACCCGGAGCGCCCCGCCGGAGCTTCGCCGTTGCGTAACTCTTGGAGACGTGCTCGTACTGGACGATCGCGGCCCGACGTGCGGCCTGCTCGGGCATCTGCTGGGGCATGTGCGGGGCTCCCCATCCGTGTGTGGCGGGAACCCTACCCCATGCATCGGCCGGAGGCGGGCCGGCGGACGTTGGGCCGAGCGGCAGCGACGTAGCGGGTTCCCATCATGCGTCCGCAAGCTCGCGGCCGATCGCGCGCAGGATGAAGCGGGCGGCCTCGGCCGACTTGCCACCCAGCCGCTGGCCGGCCGCCACGTCGGCATCCAGCGCGGCCGCGAGGTCGTGCAGCATCGCGTCGAGCGCCGGCGTGCGCTGAAGGACGCCGGCCGCGAAGGCGGCCTCGAGCCCGGCCCACGCCGCGCGGGCGTTGTCCACGGCATGGCCCTTGGCGGCAACCTGGTCGGCGAACGCGCTTCGGGCCGCCACCGCGGCCGCTCCCGTGCTCCCCATCGTCATCCCCCTCTGCGGCGCCACCGCCGCTGCCTCGTCGACGCGACGGGCGCTGGGCACGCCGCGTTCGCTCCCCGCGCCGTGGTCGCCCCGCACGCCCGTGCTGCGCGTCAGCGGGCCTGCTCCAGGGCGGGCGCCAGCCCGAGCGCACGTTCGCGACCCGCCCGCCATTCGTCCTCGAGGATGCTCATCTGGATCTCGTCCCAGAAGCGGCCGCCCCGCCAGATGGCCTCGCGGGATCGACCCTCCACGGAGAAGCCGACCTTCCGGTAGGCCCGGATGGCACGCTCGTTGTACTCGAAGACGGCGAGCGCCACCCGGTGGAGCCCGAGAGGCCCGAAGGCGTGCTCGAGCATCAGCGCCGTCGCCTCGGAGCCGTAGCCGCGGCCCCAGCAATCCGGCTCGCCGATCGTGATGTGGAAGAGCGCCGACCCATTGTCCCCATCGAGCTGGCTGAATGCGCACGTGCCGATCAGCCGGTCCGTCTCCGCGAGGTGGATGGCGAGCGCGAGCGAGCCCACGCCGGCGACCCGCGCCTCGAAGAAGCGTTCCACCTCGTCCGCGCGCATCGGCCCCTCCTGGTAGCGCGTCAATCGGGCGACCTCCGGATCGCCGTACCAGCGCTTGAAGGCGGGCAGGTTGCGCCCGTTGTGCGGCCGCAGCACCACCGTTCGACCGGGGATCGCGGCGGGAAACCAGCTCCGGGCTCGCATGGCCGCGAGCGTATACCATCCCGCCCATGCGCCGGTGGAGCCAGGTGGCAGAGCGGATCGCCGCGACGACCCGGACCTCCGAGAAGACGCGCCTCCTGGCGGAGTACCTGCGTGACGTGGAGCCCGACGCGCTTCGTGACGCGGTGATCTTCTTTTCCGGCCGCGCCTTCGCCGAGTCGGACGCAAGGGCGGCGGGCCTGGGCTGGGCGACGATCGCCAACGCCGTCGCGCGGGTTGCCGGAGTGGACCGTGCCCAGCTGGCCGCCGCGTACGATCGCCACTCCGACCTCGGCCTCGCGGTCGGCGACGTCCTCGGGGCGCGCGAGTCAGCGGGCGGGCCGGTGCCGGAACCGTCCGGCCAGGCCGACATTTCCGGCGCGGCCGACATGTCCGTCGCGGCCAAACGCCCCGGGCTCGCTGGGTCGCCGAGCGTCCCGGAGGTGGCGGCCGCGTTCGCGGCGATCGAGGCTGCCCCGGGCCCGGCCGCGAAGTCGGCGGCGTTCGAGGCGCTGCTTCGGCGCTGCGATCCGCGCAGCGCCACGTACGTCGTCAAGATCCTTGCCGGCGAGCTCCGGATCGGGCTCCGCGACGGGCTCCTCCAGGCGGCGATCGCGCGGGCGTTCGGGCGGTCGACCGGGGACGTCGTGAACACCGCGATGCTCACGGGCGACATCGGGGAGACGGGCGTCCTCGCCCGCGAGGATCAACTGGGCCAGGCCCGCCTGCGCCTCTTCCGGCCGCTCCGGTTCATGCTGGCGTCCCCGGCGGAGGACGCGGCAGAGATCATGGCGCGCCTCGGGCCCGTGGTCTGGACGGAGGACAAGTACGACGGGATCCGCGTCCAGCTCCATCGACGCGGCGCGGAGGCCAGGCTCTTCAGCCGCGACCTCCACGACGTGAGCGGACAGTTCCCGGAGGTCGTCGCGTCCGCGGCGCGGCTCGACTGGGACGGGATCCTCGACGGCGAGCTGCTCGCCTATCGCGACGGCGTCGTCCTGCCGTTCCTTGCGCTCCAGCGGCGGCTGGGCCGCAAGGAACCGTCCGCCGCGCTGAGGGACGAAGTCCCGGTCGCGTACGTGGCCTTCGACGTGCTGGCACTGGGCCCGCGGGATGGCGACGTGGAGCCACTCCTTGGGCTCCCGCTGGCGGAGCGTCGGGCGCGCCTGGAGGAGCTGGGGCTGGCGGCGGCCGAGCCCGCTCGCTTCGCGCTTTCGCGCCTGGTCGATGTCCGCTCGACCGACGAGCTGGAGGCGGTCTTCACGGCCGCGCGCGAACGCCGCAACGAGGGCCTGATGGTCAAGGACCCGACCAGCATCTACGCACCGGGACGGCGCGGCTTCGGTTGGCTGAAGATGAAGAAGGCGCTCGCGACGCTGGACTGCGTCGTGGTCGGCGTCGAGGGCGGCCACGGCAAGCGGCATGGCGTCCTCTCCGACTACACGTTTGCCGTGCGCGACGACGCGACGGGTGCGCTCGTCACGATCGGGAAGGCCTACAGCGGCCTCACCGACGTGGAGATCGCGGAGCGCACCCGCTGGTTCGAGGAGCACACGCTGGCGCGGCACGGGCGCTACCGGAGCGTTGAGCCGTCGGTCGTCGTCGAGGTCGCGTTCGACGTGATCATGCGCAGCGGCCGCCACCGGTCGGGCTTCGCGCTTCGATTCCCCCGGATCGTGCGTTTGCGGCCGGACAAGACCGCGGTGGACTGCGACACGCTGGCCACGGTCGAGGTGCTCTGGCGGGAGCTCCAGCACGGCGCCGAGCACCTGGTCACGCTTGGAGCGCGGCCCGGATCCTCATCGGAGCCCTGAGCTGCGGCCTCGGCCTGGTACGACGACGGGCGCACGAACGCGTCCCGCACGTCAGATCCGTACGTCTGGCGCACGAACGCAGCACGCGTGTGCCTTGGATGCACGATCTGACCGGGCCGGCGCCCTCGCCGGTTCAGGGATGGCGCCAGGAGGCCCAATCGGCCGGGCATCGGTCGCGTTTGTGCATTCGACGTACAGCCTTGACGCGTAAACCGCCCCGCGATCCCGGCGGCCGTCTCGATCGTGCGTTTGACGCACGCGGTGACGGGTAGAGCGGCAGACGGCGGCGCGCGGAGCGGCGTGAGGGGTCGCATCGTCACGGGGAACTTCACCGAGCCGCCGCCCCGCCTCTGCCTCTGCCTCTGCCGCGGCCCGCCGCCCCGCCTCTGCCTCGGCCCGCCGCCCCGCCTCTGCCTCGGCCCGCCGCCCCGCCTCGGCCTCGGCCCGCCGCCCCGCCTCTGCCTCGGCCCGCCGCCCCGCC
>JANXWH010000208.1 GCA_025351245.1 Chloroflexota bacterium
GATCGCCGGCGGTCCCAGCGACCACCCGGTGCACGCGCGGGTCGCCCGGCGGCGCCGCCGGGGCCGGCGGTCCCAGCGACCACCCGGCGCCGCCGGGCCCACGAGGCGCCGCCGGTGGCGCGAGGCGCCGCCGGGCCATCCGGTTGGAGCGGGTCGCCCGGGGTTGACGATTGCTCCGAACGGTTCATACTACAAACCGTTGGTAGTCCATCTGAGGGAGCACGCTTTGAAGGGCTTCGTGGGGCGACGATCGCTCCTGGAACGCCTGGTCGCCGAGGTCGATGAGATCCGGCGGACAGGCCAGGGCCGTTTCGTGACGATCCGAGGTCGGCGGCGAGTCGGCAAGAGCTGGCTCGTCGAGGAGTTCCTCGAGCGATCAGGTTTGCCCGCCGTGTTCTTCCCCGCGAGCGGCCAGACGGCCGAGCGCGAGCTCTCGCTGTTCGCGGGACAGCTCGCCCAATCCAGGCTGCCATCGGCCGAACTGGCAGCGGATGTCCGGTTCGAGACCTGGGAGGCGGCACTCGTGGCTGCCTCCAGCGGTGCCGAGGTCGCGTCTCCGAGCGTGATCGTGCTCGACGAGTTCCCGGACCTCTGCGAGTTCAAGCGGGACGCCGACGGCGAGATCACGGGTAGTCCGCAGGAGGGAAGCCTTCGGAAGGCCTGGGACCAGGTACTCAGTCGAAGGCCGGTGCTGCTCGTCCTGATCGGGTCCGACCTGTCGATGATGGAGGCACTGACCGTCTACGGCCGCCCGCTGCACCAGCGCCCGTCGCGCGAGCTCGTCGTTCCGCCGCTCAATCCCCGCGAGGTCGCGGCGATGACGGGCCGCAGCGGAGCCGAGGCACTCGAAGCCTTCCTCGTCACCGGCGGCTTCCCCAAGATCGCGGCGGCGTGGAGCGGCAGTGGCCTCAGGTCGTTCCTCGAGCGGTCACTCGCCGATGACGGGTCGCCGCTCGTCTCAACCGGTCGGCTCATACTCCAGGCGGAGTTCCGCTCGAGCGTGCAGGCCCGCTCGGTCCTGTCCGCGATCGGTACCGGGGCCCGCACCAACAAGGCGATCGCCGACGCCACGGGCATCACGACGAACCACCTGACCTACCCGTTCAGGGTCCTGACCGACAAGCGGGTGATCGCGACCGGGCTGCCGCTCTCCACGAAGGCCAGCACGGACCGGCGCTACGCCGTGGCCGATCCGTATCTTCGCTTCTACCTGCGCTTCCTCGATGCCGGCTACGGCGAGATCGAACGAGGACGGGGCCGGGTCCTCGTGCCATGGATCATGAGGTCCTGGGAGACCTATCTCGGGCTGGCCATCGAGCCACTGATCCGCGATGCGATCGAGAGCGTGCTTCCGGACGAGCGCTTCGGAGGGGCGCAGGTCGTCGGAGGCTTCTGGAACCGGGATCACAGCGTCGAGGTCGACCTGATCGGAGCGGATCGCCGGGAACCGCCGGTTGGTGGGATCGCGTTCATCGGCTCAGTCAAGTGGCACCAGAGGCAACCGGCGACCGGCTCGGACATCGCGGAGCTGGTTCGTTCCGGAGCCCGGATCCCCGGGGTCACCTCGGACACGCCGCTCGTCGTCGTGACGCGCTCAGGCGTCCGGGACGTGCGCGCCACCCTGTCCGCCGTCCTCGGGCCGGACGAACTGCTGGCGTCGTTTCCGCTCGACTGACAGCCTCGAGCTCCGAGAGGACCTCGCTGCGCTGCGCTGCGCAGCGCGGGGGCGGTCGGTACACGCTCGTCCGGACCTTCGGCGACGGCCGAGGGCTCCTGTTCCGGGTCGGAGACCGCGATCAGCGCCCCGGTCGCGTCGATCCAGACGGTCCAACAGGGTGGGAGCCCTCAAGATGCCTCGTCAGGCAGGACGATCGTGATCCGGGCGGCTTCGGCCAGGGTGCGCAGGAGTTCGAGGCCAGCGCCAATGCCCAGCGGCAAGGCCGGGCCCTCTCCAGGCACGAGCATCCCGGGGTCGCCTCGGTCCTCTCGGTTGCCATAGAGCACGACCGAAAGCGCGGTATCGCGCGCCGGAGATACCCAGACGAATCCGTCGGCGGCCGGAGCCGCCGTTCGCAGAAGCACCGCCTGCTCGATCGTCCACCGATAGCGCTGCGAGGTCGATTCGATGAGGGCCGCTCGGGAAATCCCGATGCTGTGGAGGCCGTCGGTCGTGAGATCGATGAGGGTCAGCAAGCGAGCCGTGACAACCGGCGCGATGATCCGGTCGATGTACTGGTTGGGCGCGATGCGGCGATCGCGGTGCGACGGCCGGACGTCATGAAAGATCGACTCGAAGATCGCGCCTGCCTGGCTCGTGGCGCCGTACCAGGCGGGCACGGCCGTCCCGTCGGACGAAACGATCGGGGAGAACCGAAAGAGCCGACCCGCGCGCGTCGAGAATCGCGTCGCGGTCGCGTCTTTCGAGACCCGCCAGAGCGTCCGGCCAGCCGGCCACTCGATCGTGCGGGGAGTGTCGTTGGGGCGCCGCGGCACCCGGGGCACTCGTCAGTCCTCGGACAGCGATGCCTGGTAGGCGGCAGCCGCCACGACATCGTCGGGCGCGCTGACGAGCCGGTCGACCGGTCGCGCGCCGTCAAGGTAGCCGCTCGACCCGGTGAACCAGAGCAGGATCTCCCAGCCGCGGAGCTGTCCGGCAAGAGCGGCGAGGACTTTTGCGATGACCGGCCGCGGCGTTCCCTGGACGAACTGGAAGGCCGGAAAGAGGCGCCCGGCCGGCGTGTCGACGGCGAACACGAGGCCGTCGCCCAGCCAGCGGCTTGTGGTCGTGTGCGGGTTCTTCGCGCGTGAACCACGTGCGCTCGCGAGCTCCGCGCTCGTGAAGGCTCCGAACTCGGCGAGTCCCGCCTCGCGCGCGACCGCATTGCGCCGGACCTGGAGGGTCGCGGCCCGCGACATCGTGGAGGATGTCGGCATCAACAGATCGATGAGGCGGAGCTCGCGTTCAAGATCCGAGCCGCCCCGTCTGAAACGCTCCGCGATCGCCCTGGTCACCCCCTCGGCACCGGGCACTCCCGCCATGGCCTTCGCCAACTGCGCGATGGCGTCCAACGTCGAGTGGTCACCGTGGATCTTCAGCTCACCCTCCACGGACGCGCCACGCCGGCGCCGCGGCAGAGTCATCGTCTGCGAATGAGCAGTCATCGTGCACCTGCGTTATCAAAGCAAGTCGATACCTTATGACTTGCACGACTAACTCTATCACTGGCCTGGGCGCCGTCAAGCGCTGGAGGGAGGCAGTACCGAGGCGGCGGAGCCTCTGCAACGTCGTCGAGCACGGCGGCGAACTGCGCGCTCACCTTTGGCGGACACGTATCGAGGAGGTCGTCAGCGGGGACGACCTCGTCGTCCGTCCGGTAGTAGACGACGTCCCACGGCT
>JANXWH010000027.1 GCA_025351245.1 Chloroflexota bacterium
GATCGAGCTCCGCGAGATGGAGCAGCGGGAACGCTCGACTCGCTGGAGGTGCTCTACTGGGTTGGCTGCGCCGCGGCTTTCGACGAGCGGAACCGGAAGGTGGCCCGCGCCGTGGCGACGTGCCTCTCGGCCGCCGGGGTCCGCTTCGCCGTCCTGGGCCAGGAGGAAACCTGCACCGGAGATCCGGCGCGAAGATTGGGCAACGAGTACGTCTTCCAGGTTCTTGCCGCCGGCAACATCGAGACGCTGAAGCGCTACGGCATGGAGAAGCGGACGATCATCACCGCCTGCCCGCATTGCTTCAACACGATCGGTACGGAGTACGGCCAGCTGGGCGGGACGTTCGAGATCGTCCACCACTCGGTCTACCTTCGGGAGCTCCTCGCCGCGGGGCGACTGCCGCTGGCCAACGACGGCGACGCGCCGAAGCGGTCCGTGACGCTCCACGACAGCTGCTACCTGGCCCGCTACAACGGCATCTCGGCAGAGCCGCGCGAGGTGCTGCGCCAGCTGCCCGTGATCGAGCTCCGCGAGATGGAGCAGCGGGAACGCTCGACCTTCTGCTGTGGCGCCGGCGGCGGTCGGATGTGGATGGAGGAGAGCCGCGGGACGCGGATCAACGAGGAGCGCACGCGCCAGGCGCTCGCCACCGGCGCCGACGCGGTGGTGACCGAGTGCCCGTTCTGCATGACGATGATCCGCGACGGGCTGAGCGCCGCGGGCGATCGCGGCGCCAACGTCCAGGCGCTCGATCTCGCCGAGCTCCTCGCCGCGAGCCTCGCCCCGCCGGCAGCGACGCGCTGACCGGGCGCGGATCAGGCCGCGGTGCCGCCCAGCCGGATCGAGATCGCGCCAGCCGCGGCGCGCGCCTCCGCCGCAAGGTCCGTGACCCGGGCCGGAGTGATCCGGTACGCGGGGCCCCAGATGTCGACGGACGCGATGACCCGGCCCCGGGCATCGCGGACCGGCACGGCCACGGCGTTCTGACCAGGCTCCCACTCCGAGATTGCCGTCGCGAAGCCGCGACGCCGGACGCGTGCAAGCTCCTGGAAGAGCGGCTCCAGGGCAGTGATCGTCCGATCCGTGCAGGCTGCCAGGCCCTTCCTGGCGAGGCGCAGGATGTCGCGCTCCGCCAACGCGGCAAGGAGGACCTTGCCGGACGCGACGCAGTGGAGTGGAGTGGTCCGCCCCGTCCAGTCGGCGCAGGCGACCATGTTTGGCCCGTCCACCTGGGCCACCGTGAGGCAGAGATCGCCGGCGAGGACCCCCAGGCTCACCGTCTCGCGGGTCGCCCGCGCCAGCCGCTCCAGGTCGGGCCGCGCGATCGTGCGGAGGTCACGTGTCTTCTCGGCCCGTTCGGCCAGCCGGATCACGACGAGGCCGAGCCGGTACTTGCCCGATTCCTCGTCCTGCTCTACGAGCCCGCGTCGCTGGAGCGTGGCGAGCAGCCGGGACGCGGTGCTCTTGTGGAGCCCGAGCGTGCGCGCGAGCTCCGTCACCCCGGCCTCGGTCGGGAAGTCGCCGAGCGCGAGGAGGAGGGCCGCCGCGCGGTCGACGGAGCGGACCGCGCCCCCATCCAGCAGCTTGCGGTGGGACCGCTCCGCCGGTACCGCGGGCGCGTTCGCAGGCACGCCCGCGGGCGCGTTCGCAGGCACGGGCGCGGGCACGGGCGCGTTCGCGGCCACCGGCGTGGGCCCGTGCATCGGCGCAAGCACGGCGAGGCGCAGCCGCGGGGCGGCGACCGGCTGGCCGACGATGGGGATCACCACCCGCGGTCGCGCCGCCGGCGTTGGGGTCAGCTCAGTGGCCACGCGATCGTGCCTCCAGGGCCGCCGAGACCGAGGCCGCGAAGATCGAGACGATCCGGTCCACCGTGTCTCCCCGAGCGTGCGCCTCGCACATGAACCACGGTTCGCGGCTGTCCGGCTCGGGCATCGCGCCGCGGGCCTGCATGCCCACTGCGATCGCGTCGTAGAGCTCATGGTCCGTGGTCGCCCAATCCCGATACTCGCGGGGCACGCGGTCGGTGAACATGATCCCGAACATCGAAGGGTGCCCGGTGATCACGTATGGCAGCCCGGTCGGATCCAGCACCGAGCGAATCCCGGCCTGGACAGCCTCGCCGGTCCGGTGGATCGTCGCGATGGCGTCCGTGTCGCGCAGGATCTCCAGCGTCCGGACGGCCGCTGCGGCGGCGATCCGGTTGCCGGCGTACGTCCCGCCGTGGCTCACGCTCGCCGGCATGAGGCTCATGATGTCGCGCCGGCCGCCAAAGGCCGCCGCCGGGTAGCCGTTGCCCATCGCCTTGGCGAAGGTCCCGAGATCGGGGGTGATTCCGAAGTACTCGGCGGCCCCGCCCTTCGCCAGCCGGAAGCCGGTCTTCACCTCGTCGAAGATCAGGAGGATCCCGAACTCCCGGGTGAGCGCCCGCATCGCCTCGTGGAAGCCGGGCTGGGGCATGATCCCCTGCGCGTTGCCCAGAACCGGCTCCACGATGATCGCGGCGATGTCGTGGCCCTCCCGCTCGAAGAGCCGCCGGAGCTGGTCGACGTTGTTGTAGCGGGCCGGGATGACGGTGTCGGCGACCGCTGCGGGGATGCCCCGCCCCCAGGCGAGTCGTGACGGGTTCTCGGCATCCCCGAGGTCCGCGATGTTGTTGGGCAGGACGCTGATCAGCGCGTAGTCGTGGACGCCGTGGTACTGGCCCTCGAACTTCACGATCTTGTCCCGGCCGGTGAACGCGCGGGCGACCCGCATCGCATGCATCGTCGCCTCGGTCCCGGAGACCGTCAGGCGCGACATCTCCACCCAGCCGGTCAGCTCCTGGACCAGCTCGTTCGCTCGGATCTCGTCCTCGGAGGTCAGCGAGAAGCTCACCCCCTGCCGCATCCGCTCGTTGACGTAGTCGTCCACCCGGTCGTCGGCGTGGCCCAGGATGACCGGGCCGTATCCCATGCGCAGGTCGATGTACTCGTTGCCGTCCAGGTCCCAGACCGTGCCGCCCTTGCCGCGGTCGACGTAGATGGTGGCCTCGCCCCACGCCCGGAAGTTCGAATCGGTGCCGCCCGGCATCACCTGGACGGCTCGCCGCCACGTCGCGAGCTGCACGTCGCGCTTTCGCGCCGGGCCGATGGTGGCTGCGGATTCCGCGGTCATGGATCCTCCGGTGGCGGTGGCTGGTCACGTGCGGGACGCCGGCACCCGACGGGTGGGCGGCCGGGGCGGCCGCACCGGGACGCGCTGCACGCCGTTGCGAGGGACGGAACAGCGGCAGGCCGCCATCCTGCCACAGGGCCGGAATCGCGTCAACGATATCCGTCGGCGAGGAGCGTGGCCGATGTGCGAAATCCGTATCTTCGCGGTGACCACGACCGCGCAATGCGTGGAGATCAGAGGATACGGCCGCGCGCCTCCCCGGACGTCCCAGCGCTTCACGATGACGCTGGGACAGACGCTGGGCAGTCGGGTCACCTGCGCATTTGGGTACACGCGCAGATGCGAACCATGGACGGCAGGGCCTGCTCCTGCGGGCGCTCGACGCCGTCGGGATCGGCCTCGACAGCTACTCGCGGACGAGCGCCCCGTCGCCGACGGCGGGGATGTCCAGGCCCAGGTGGTGGGCCAGCGCCAGCCGCACGGCGCGCCGCAGGCCCGGGTCGGACAGCCGCCCATCGGGAGCGCCCACGACCCGCTCCAGCGAGATGGTGCGCACCTGTTGGCACAGGATCAGGCCAGGGCGTGTCTGCCCCGCCGTTCCGAGCGGAATCACCACCTCTCCCGGGTAGCGTGCCTCGTTGCGCGCGGCCGTGATGGGGCAGACGGTTGCCAGTCCCGAGCGATGGAACGGCTCGTAGCTGACGACGAGCGCCCGGCGTGTCCCACCCTGCTCGTGACCGCTCGCTGGGTCGAGCGCGACCCGGACCACTGCCCAGCGCAGGGGCTCCCCTGCCGTCACTCTCGCGGCCACGTCTCGCGGTCCGCAGTCCTGTACGCCGCCGCGAGATCGGACGCCTCCGCCAGGAAGGTCGGATCGGCGGCCGCCGCTGCCCAGCGCTCCGCCTCCGCGTCCTCCCGCAGCCGGCGTGCCAGCTCGTCCACGGCCAGCTCGATCACGCCGTCCTGGGTGCTCGCCACGCCGTACGTTGCCGCCAGCTCCCGGACGGCGAGAACCGTCCGCTCGGGCAGGTTGTAGGTCCGCTTCGTCCGCACGCCGCAATGATGAGACACCCGGATCGACGTGTCAATCCGGACGTTGGCCCGCGGGGGCGGTCCTGCAGGTGGACCGCCGGCGCGGCTCCCCTACCCCGTCGGAACGGGCATCCAGTTCGGGAGCTCGCGGGCGAGCGTCGCGAGCGGGAGCGAGCCGTGGCCCAGCACCTCGTCGTGGAAGGCGCGGACGTCGAACGCGGAACCGTCGCGGGCGGTGAGCTCGCGGCGCAACCGCTCGATCTCGCGCTGCCCGATCTTGTACGTCAGCGCCTGGCCGGGCCAGGTGATGTAGCGATCGGTCTCGATCGAGGCGTCGGTCTCGGTGAGGCCCGCATCGAGCAGGACCTGGACGCCCCAGGCCCGGTCCTTGCGGAGCGCGTGGATGCCGGTGTCCACGATCAGGCGGGCGGCACGCCAGGCCTGCGCGGTCAGCATCCCGAACCGTTCGCCTTCGCTGCGGAAGAGCCCCATCTCATCGGCGAGTCGCTCCGAGTAGAGCCCCCAGCCCTCCGCATACGCCGCGCCGACGAGCCGCGAGCCCAGGCGACGGAAGGCCGGCAGGTCCGGGTGCTCCATCTCCAGCGCGATCTGGAAGTGGTGCCCGGGCACCGCCTCGTGGTAGGTCGTCGTGCCGAGCGTCGAGAGGAACCGGTGGGGCAGGTCGTACGTGTTCACGTAGTAGATCCCGGGCCGCGACCCGTCGATGGCCGGCGGGTAGTAGTACGCGAACGGCGCGTCCCTCTCCATGAACGCATCGACCGGCCGGACGTCGCAGGCGGCCACGGGCAGGCGGCCGAACCAGGCCGGCGCTGCGGCCAGCGCCCGCTCGATATCCTCCCGGGCCCGCGCGACGAGCGCGTCGCTGCTCTCGGCGACGTTGGCCGGGTCTGCGACGAGGTGACGGCGGTACGCGTCGATGTCGTCGCCGAAGCCGGCCCCGCGGGCGATAAGCCGGCGCTCAGCGTCGGTCGCCGCCAGCTCGTCGAGGCCCACCTGGTGGACCTCCACCGGGTCGAGGTCCAGCGTGGTCCACGACCGGATCGCCAGCCGGTAGAGCGCGTCGCCGTTCGGGGCGGACCACAGCCCGGGCTCCTCGCGGGCCTCCGCGAGATAGTCGCCGCGGAGCGCCTCGACGTACCGCGCGAGGGCCGGCCGCACGTACGTTTCCACGGCGGCGGCAAGCCGCTCGCGGCCGCGCGCGTCACCGTCGGCCAGCTGGGCGGACGCCACGATCGGCGATTCGGCGGCGGGGATCGCGAGGAGGCGCTCGGTCTGGGCAATGGTCCGATCGGCCGCGATGCGCGTCGCGGTCAGCCCGGTGGCGCGACCCTCCGCGAGCAGTCCCACGTAGGCGTCCATAAGCGGCCCGTACGCCTCCAGGCGGGCGACCAGGCGGTCGAGCCGCCGGGGCGTGTCGGCCCGCTGGAACTGGACCAGCTGGGGGAGGAGGGTCTGCGGCCCGCCCATCTGGTCGACCGCGGCCAGCAGGTCCACCCGGGCGTCGGCCTGCTCGATCCCCAGCTTGCAGACCACCTCCAGCATGTCGCGGGTGATGCGCTCCTCCACCGGGAGGCCGTCGGCCGGGATCGTCGCGATCTCCGCGAGCGTCCGCTCCCGGAGCGCCCGGGCGGCGGCGCGCCCGGCCGGGCCCGGATCCTCCAGCCGATCGTCGTAACGCTCGTCGCCGTAGACCGTGGCCGTGGTCGGGGATTCGCGGAGGAGCCCCTCCCAGAAGCGGTCGGCAATGGCGTTGACGGCGTTGTCGGGCGTGGACATGCTGATGAGTCTCCTGGTGTTCGGGCGTGGATGGACTCAGGCCAGGACGACGTCGGCGAGGATGGCCAGGGGCAGCTTGCCGTGCCGGAGCACGTCGTCGTGGAAGCGCCGGATGTCGAATGCGGCACCTTCCCGACGCTCCCGCTCCCGGCGCAGGCGCTGGATCTCGCGCCGGCCGGTCATGTAGGCGAGCGCCTGGCCCGGCCAGGCGATGTAGCGATCGGTCTCGCTGGAGGCGTCGGTCGGGTGGATGCCGGCCGCGACCATCGTCTGGAACGCCTTCTCGCGGCTCCAGCCGAACGCGTGGAGGCCGGTGTCGACCACGAGGCGGACGGCGCGGAGCGCCTGGCCATCCAGCATCCCGAAGCGCTCGGCCTCGCTCCGGAAGAGGCCGGCCTCGTCCGCCACGAGCTCCGCGTAGAGCGCCCAGCCCTCCACGTAGGCGGTCCCCTGGGGCCAGAAGCCCAGGGTCCGGAAGGGCGGCAGGTCGTGGAGCTCCATCTCGAGCGCGAGCTGGAAGTGGTGGCCCGGCACGGCCTCGTGGTACGTCGTCGACGCGGCCGTCCAGTACGCCCGGCTGGACAGGTCGTACGTGTTCACGAAGTAGACGCCGTTTCGCGAGCCATCCGTGGCCGGCGGGTAGTAGTAGGCGCCGGCGGCGTCCTTCTCCAGAAGCGGGTCGACCGCGCGGACCTCGCAGCCCGCCTTCGGCGTCCGCGAGAACCAGGCGGGTGCGGCGTCGAAGGCGCGCTGGACGTCCTCCGAGCAGCGCTCCACGAGCGCGGCGGGCGTCGGCGGGATCTCGGCTGGGTCGGCGTTCAGCGCGGCCCGGTAGGCAGCCGTGTCGTCGCCGAAGCCGGCGGCCCGGGCGATGACCCGCCGCGCGGCTTCGATCGTCTCGAGCTCCTCGAGCCCGATCTGGTGGAGCTCCTCCGCGCCGACGTCGAGGCTCGTGTACGCCCGAACGCGGGCCGCGTAGCGTTCGGCGCCGCCCGGCGTGGCGCACAGCCCGGGGACGTCGCGAGTGGCCGGCAGGTAGGCGCGCACGGCTTCCAGGTACCGGGCGTCGGCCGGCCGGACGTGCCGCTCCACGGCCTCGAGGATCCGCGCCCGGTCCTCCTCCCGGGCGACCGCCGGGAGGGTCACGATCGGCGACGCCTCGGCCGGGCCGGCAAGGAGGCGCTCCAGCTGGTCCACCGTCCGTTCGGCGACCACGCGGGCCGCGGTCAGGCCGGCCGCTCGTCCCTCGTCCATGAGGCCGATCACGGACTCCGCAACGGCAGGGTATGCGGCCAGGCGGGTGAGCAGCCGCTCCAGGCGCTCCGGCGTGTCGGCCTTCTGGAACTGGACCAGCTCCGGCAGGAGCGACTGGTGGCCCTGCTGCTGGACGGCCCCGATGAGATCCATCCGGGCCTCGTCATCCGCGATCTCCGTGGCCGCGGTGAGGCGGAGGAGGTCGCGCGTGATCCGCTCCTCCTCGTCCAGCGAGGCGACGGGGATCGCGTTGGCGGCGACGAGCGTCTCGTCGGCCAGGGCTCGCCGGGCCGCCCGGCCCACCGGTCCCGGATCGCCCAGGCGGTCGTCGTAGCGCTCGTCGCCGTAGATGGTCGCGAGCGTGGGGTTGAGCTCGAGCGTACGCTCCCAGGTGCGCGCCGCGAGGGCGGCGAGGTCGGCAGATTCGGTCATGCAGGCAAGGGTACGCCGTCGGCGTGCGGTCCGGCCGGCCCCCACGGGCGGGGCCCCGCGGGGTGGCGCGGCGAGTGGGCCCTGGCGGGGCAGCGCTGCGGGGCCCGGCGGGAGGGCGCGGCGGGACCCCGGCGATCCGCGGCGCCGCTCGCGCCGGTTCGTTCGGGCGTCAGCCCTCGAAGAGCGGCAGCTGGTCGCCCGGGCCGTCGGAAGCCGGGTCCAGGCCCAGGTAGGGCTGGAGATCCTCCAGCGATGGCGCCGGCAGCGCGGCGAACCGCCGCAGCGCGTCCAGCCGGAGGATGTGCCAGTTCCCCTCGTCCATGGCGCGGCGAAGGACCGGCGCGTGACGCAACTTCGCGCGGAGGAGCTCGGACCGCTCGGGGACCGTGACCAGGAAGCGGACGATCCGATCGTCGGGCGCGATCCCGCGGCCGCGGCGAAGGACCGGCTCGCCCAGCATCGCCGTCCACTCCACCTCGAAGAGGAAGGCGAACCGCGGACGCGCGTACCAGAGGCAGTCCACCTGTGCCACGGCGTCGGCGCCCGCCCGGCCCAGGAAGGCGAGGCCGGGGCCGCGCTCGTCGGCGGCAAGGTTGGTTGCCAGCGGCCGGCCAGCCGACCGGCGGCCCTGCTCGCGCGGCGCGATCGAGACATGGAGCCCCAGCCGATGGCCCACTTCGGCGAGCAGGGCGATCGTCGCCGTGTGCTCCTCCGTCCGGGGCTGGAGGTGGTCGACGGCAGCCAGCCGCGGCCGGCCGATGCCCGGCTCGGCGTAACTCTTCAGGCACGCATCCACCAGCCATGGATCCGGTGTGTCGGATCCGGCGAACATAGCGCCGATCCCCTCGCGGAGCGCGGCCTCGGACGCCGCGGCCTCCGTGCCGAGCAGGCTGAAGACGGCCCATTCCAGGCGGTCGGCGAGGGGCGCCGCGGCGGCGGCCTCGTCGTGCGGGTCGGCCAGCCAGAGGCGGCCCTCGTCCGAGGGCGCCAGCCGCCGCTGGTCTGGGCGCAGCAGCTCGCCATCCACCAGGTCCAGGAGGGCGCGGACCGCGGCCCCCGCGGCCGGAACGGCCGGCGTGGCGTCCGTCGGCGCGGCGTCCGTCGGCGTGGCGGCATCAGTCGGCGTGACCGCGGCCCCTGCGGCCGGAACGGCGCGGGCAGAGGCGTTCGTCGGCAGGGCGGCCGACCGGGTGGCGTCCGTCGACGTGACCTTGGCCCCCGCGGCCTGGTCTCTTGGCCCCGGCGTGACGATCGCGCCGACTGCCGCGGCCTGGTCTCCCGGCCCCGGCGCACTCTCGCCGGCCGCCATGGCGAAGCGCCGAAGCTGGCCGCACCGGTCCAGGGCAACGAGGACCGGCCCCAGGAGCCGGTCGCGCTCGGCGGGCTCGCCGCGCGCCTGGAGGACGGCGACAGCCGTCTCGGTCACAGCCCGGGCCGCCTCTGAGGGGGAGAACCGACCGTCGATGGCCTCAGGCGCACCGAAGATCCCGCGGCCCGGGACAGATGCCGGGTCGCCGGCGCCACCGGGCGCCGGCCGGAGCGAGCGATTTGCGCGCGTTCGCGACCCGGGTCCAAGTCGGCCGGTCGGGGCGATCAGCTCGATGCTGCCGCCCGTGCGGGCGCCGGGCTCGGCGAGCCGTGCGTCCACAACACGCCAACCCGCGGAGGCGGCGGCGAGCGCGGCGCCCACGAGGCCGGGCGGACCGTCGGGCTCCAGCAGGACGACGGCCCGCCCGTCGGCGGCCAGCGCCGGGGCCACGGCCTCCAGCCCAGCGCGCAGGAGGGTGGCCCGGGCGGGCGGCGGCGCATCGGCATCGAAGAGCGGGTCAAGGGGCAGGAGCCGCGCCGCCTCGCTCCCCAGGCACCACCCGGCGAGCACGTAGGCCTCCGAGAGACGGGGTGGGGTCCACTCGACCGGCGACTGCCCCAACACCAGCCGGACGCGGGCTCGCTCGGCCGGGGCCAGGGCGGCGCCCTCCGCGGCCAGCCGTTCGAGCGCATCCGGGGCGGACACGCGGAGCGAGATCATCGGGGCTGCCCCCACCAGGCCGTCGAGGCGGTCCACGAGCCGCGCCTGGACGGCCGCCAGCGGGCCGGTGTCGAGCGCCTGGACGAAGCCGCGCACCAGGGCGTAGCCCTCCTCGAAGGCAACCCAGGGGTTCCGCTCGCGCCAGGCCGGCGAGCCCGGCGCCCGGAGGCGTCCGCCGGCGATCCGAATCGAGCTTGCCCGACCGGGATACGCGTTCAGGCGCGATGCCGGGAACACCGCGTGGAGGAAGGCAAGCCGAAGCGCGGAAGTGACCTGGGATGCCCGCAGGTCGCCGTCGATTCGGGCCAGGATCGCGTGGAGCCCGCCGAGCTGCCGCTCGGAGTGCAGGCCCAGAATTGCGTCGGGGAGCGACTCCGCGCCCGTGCCGCGCACGGGGAAGCGCCGGCGCAACTCCTCGCGCACCGCCGCGTCGATGGTGAACGCGCCGGCGAGGTCGAGGTCTGCCGCCTCGGGAGGCGCCTGGCGCAGCTCGTTGCCCCGTCCGCGGCGATCCAGGCAGGCGGCGCAGCGGAAGGCACGCCGGATGGGGACGGCATCGCCGCCGCCGGCCGGCGGCTCCCAGATGAGCTCCTCGGCGGCGAGCGTCCGCCCGCAGGTTGGGCACAGGGTCGCGAATCGCTCCATGATCCAGACGCGGAGGCTGGACGTCCCAAGCGGCGCCGAACCCACGCCCTGGAACGCCGCGTCGAGATGGCGCAGGTCAGGGGGTCGGACGACGACGTCCGCCAGGAGCCGGGTGAGCGGTGAGGTCTCGATGGAGAGCGCGCGCCGCCCGAGCGCCAGCGCAGCCCGGGCCACCCAGCCACCCCTGCCGGCGAGGTCGACCACCACGTCGTCCGGCCGGCTCCCGGCCTCGATCGCCGCGGCAAGCGCCGGGTTCGCATGCGGCGGCGCGAGCCGGTCGAAGACCGGCAGCGTCAACGTGGCCGCCATCCGGGCGGGTAACTCACGACCGGCCATCTGCCGATTCTGCCAGACGCTCCCGTCGGCGTTCGGCGGTTCCCGATCCGGGGTTCCCGGAGGCGCGAGTCAATGGTGCGACGACGGGCCGCCTACGGCTCGTCGAGCTCGTCGGGCTCCTCTTCGAACGCCTCGTCCGGCGTCACGTCGGCCGGCAGGACGCGGTCGAGATCCTCGATCTCCTCGTCCTCGACGTCATCCTCGAGGTCGTCCTCGAGCTCCTCGTCCTCGCGGACCAGGGTTCCCCTCGTGTAGGGCCGCAGGTCCGTGGACTTCGCGGCGGTCGGGAAGCTGACCTTGCCGTAGTTGCGCGGGTCCTGGAAGACCTCGCGGATGATGATCCGGACGTCCTGCGCGCCCAGCGATGTCACGCCGGCGGCGTACTTGTTGCCGGTCGCGATCAGCTTCAGGAGACGAGCCGCGACGCGCGGCTCCGCGACGCCGATCCGGATGCCGTTCGACATCGCGACGAGGTGCTTGCCCTCGGCGAAGAGCTCCACGAGGTCACCCGGGTTGACCTGGGCGAGGACCTTCGGCCGGGCGAGCTCCATCAGGTACGCGAAGCCGGTCTTGCCGGTCTCCTCGACGAAGATGGAGATGGGCGCCTTGCTGCCGACCGCTGCAGGGGTGGTTCGATCGCCCGCCTCCACGAGGAGGGTCTTGAGCCGGTCGATGTTGCGCTCGGCAATCCGGTTTGTCGGGTCCTGGGCCAGCGCCTTCTGGTAGTGCTCGCGCGCGCCGGCGAGGTCGCCCAGCTCCCAGAGGGACTTGGCGAGGCGGTTCTCCGCCTCGGCGTCCGGTCCGTACTCAAGGAGCTTCCGGTTCACGTCCGCGGCGGCGGCCCATTGCGCGGCGGCTGCTTCGGCAACCGCCTGCTCCGTCAGGGTCCGCTTGATCCGGGAGAGGCTGGGGGCGCTCTTCGTCGTCTGCTCGAGCTCGGGGAACGTCACGGAGGGTTGGATCCTTTCGGGGCGGCGCTGGGCGCGCCGAAGCGGGTCGCGATGCGGGTGCGACTCACGTTTGTAGCACCGGCGGCCCCGGGCGTCAAACGCGGGGTTTGATGCGTGCCGTCACCTCGGCCGGCGGTGGGCGGTGCGCCTCGTGTCCGGGGTCGGTCGCCGGTCCGGCCGGCGGTGCGCCTCGGCCGGCGGTGGGCCTCGTGTCCGGGGAACGTGGGCCTGCAGGGGCCGGGTTACGAGGATCTGGGGTCCCGATTATCGGCTGAGCCGATCGTCCGGAGCCGTGGCGTGCTCGGAAACGCGGCTAACCTCGCGATTGGCCGCGTTTCCACGCTCCGCGATAGCGATTCCGATCGTGCCATCCGATCACGGGGTCGCCGGTCCGGGAGGCCCGGGTCCCCAGGGCGTCCGAGATCCGGGCGTCCGAGAGACCCGCCACGGAGGACCAACACAGAGGAAGGGGCTGCCTCCCTTGCTGCATGCCGAAGCCTTTGCCCGGCGGCGCGCCACGCGCGGATCGGCCCGGCGGCCCGGTTGGGCCGTAACCTCGGCCCGTCCGCGCGCCTCGCGCGCCCGGCGGCCCGTCCGCGCCCCCGTCGCGCCCCCGTCGCGCCTCGGCCCGGCGGCGCCCCTCGGCCCGGCGGCGCTGTCAGGCCTGGGCGAGGAGGTTCCAGACGATCACGACCGCGCCCAGCCCCAGCAGGAGCAGCAGCTCCCAGACCCAGCGCGCATCGGCGCGACCAGTCCGCGGTCCGCCGCGGTACGCACTCCACAGGTACAGCACGAGCGTCATGAGGGCCGGCCCAAGCAAGCGCGGGATCGCCATCGCCCGGAGGCCCGCCGCGGCGACCGCCACGACCACCGAGTACGAGAGCGCCGCCAGCGCCGCACCACGAAAACTCGGAGCGCGGAGCGCCGCGAGACGGTACCC
The DNA here is from genome assembly GCA_025351245.1 of Chloroflexota bacterium. Taxonomy (GTDB): domain Bacteria; phylum Chloroflexota; class Limnocylindria; order Limnocylindrales; family CSP1-4; genus CTSoil-043. The sequence goes on from JANXWH010000027.1 coordinate 12,572, forward strand.
GAGCAGCCCCGCAAGGAGCCCGTCGGCGACAGCCAGCAGAGCCATGCCCTCCAGCGGCAGCCCCGGCCGGGCGGCCGCGGCGCCCCCGCCGGGCTCCACGAGCGCACCCGGGATCGCGGTCGCGATCCCGGAGAACGCGACGAACGCGACGAGGAGAGCAAGGCTGAGCAGCGCCGCTCGATCGTCGGCGGTGGCACCGTTGGCGCGTCCGAGGATCCTCCGCTCCAGCGCGACCGCCGCGAGGACGAGGCAGGCGGCCGCGAAGAGTCCCGGCACCAGGAGGAGTCCCACCGGGACGAGCCGAAGCGCCCCGATCGCGGCCACGGCCGCGACGCCGGGCACCAGGAGCGCCTCCACCGGGACCCCGTCGTCGTCGGCGGCCGCCTCGGCGCCCAGCACCTCGAGGGTCGCGAGCACGTGCGCCGCGAACGCCAGCACGGCCGTCGCCCAGAGGGCAGGCCCCTCGGCCAGGCGGCTCAGACCGACCAGCACGACCGTCAGCGTGACCAGCTCCTTCCACGCTCCCGCGGTGGCGGGCGCGGGTGCGGTGGTGGCCGCGGGTGCGTGGGCGGCGGCGGGTGCGTGGGCGGCGGCGCCGGCGGCTCCGGATGCCCGCGATCCCGCGGAGTCCGCGACCCCCGGGCCGGACACGTCCCGGGGGAGCGCTCGCCCGACCACGCCGGGCCCCGAGGGACGACCGCCGGCATTCGGGTCGCGGGCCCGCCCTTCCCGCGACGGGGGTGCGACCGGCACGCCCGGCCGGCCCTCCGCGAGGAGCGGGCGCCGCCGGCCGAGCAGGTCCCGCCGGCCGAGCAGGTCCCGAAGGGATGGGACGCGCCCGAAGCGCCCGAAGCGCCCGAAGCGCCAGGGGCGCGGGCGATTCCCGCGCGGCCGATTCCCGCTCATCGGATGCGGCCCGGCTTCGCGGCCACCCACGCCAGCAGGGCATCCCGCGACCACGTGTTCGCCACGACGGCCGGCTCCACCCATGCGCGGCGGGCCTGCGCCACGCCCCAGCGGATCCCGTCCAGCTCCTCGGTCCGGTGGGCGTCGGAGTCGATCGTGAGCCGGCAGCCGGCCTCCACGGCCCGCCGCGCGCGTTCGGGCGCCAGGTCCAGGCGGTGGTCCGAGCCATCGATCTCGAGGAGCGTCCCGGTCTCCGCCGCAGCTGCGAAGAGCTCGTCCCAGGCAAGGTCCAGGTCGTCGCGTGCGCGCTCGCCGAGCATCCGCCCGGCCGGATGTGCGATGACGTCGACGTGGGGGCTCCGGATGGCCCCCAGGACGCGATCGGTCAGCTGGGCCCGCGGCTGGCGACGGCCCTGGTGGAGCGCCGCGACGACCACGTCGAAGGCCGCCAGGATCTCGTCGTCGAAGTCGAGCGCGCCGTCGGCGCGGATCTCCAGCTCGCAGCCGTGGAGGATGCGGAAGCCCTCGTTGGGCGTGGCAGCGGGAGCCGTGCCGGCGTCCTCCTCGGCCGCGAAACGCCGGTTCAGGTCACGGACGATCTCGCGCTGCGCGAGCACCCGCTCCGGCGTGAGCCCCCGGGCGATCGCAAGCCCGTGCGAGTGGTCGGTCAGGACCAGGTACGCGTAGCCGCGGGCGCGGGCCGTCTCCGCCATCCGCTGGATCGAGTGGATCCCGTCCGACCAGTCGGAGTGGGCGTGGCAGTCGCCGCGCAGGTCGGCCTCCTCGATGAGGCGCGGCAGCGGGCCTGCGCGAGCCGCCTCGATCTCGCCGCGATCCTCGCGCAGCTCGGGCGGCACCTCGGCGAGGCCCAGGAACGAGTACACCTCCGCCTCGGTCGGGAACGTCCGGAGCTCGGTCGCGGCACCCGTTGCCGGCTCGCCGTCCTCGCCCAGCCGGAGGAAGCCCTTCTCGGACAGGCTCCATCCCCGGTCGCGGGCGATCCCGCGCAACCGGACGTTGTGCTCCTTGCTGCCGGTGAAGTGGACGAGGTACGTGCCCGCGTCGCCCGGCGGGAACGTCATGAGGTCCACCTGCGGGCCGCGCAGGAGCCGAACCGACGCCTTGTGCGGGCCCGCGCCGACCACGCGCTCGACGGGCGCGAGGGTGGTGAACCGTTCGATCACGGCGCCCGGGTCGTCCGTCTCCGCGAGGAGGTCCAGGTCACCGATCGTCTCGCGCCGGCGACGGAACGAGCCGGCCGGCGTGAGCGCCACCAGCCCGGGGGTGTCCCGCAGCAGCTCCACGATGCTCCCCACGATCCGCTCGGCGTCGCCCAGCGTCATCCGGACGTCTCGTCGCTCCAGCGCGTCGAGCCCCACGCGGATCGCCTGCTCGCCCTTTTCGGTGATCCCCTTCGCGTCGCGGAGCGCGCCCGAATCCAGCGCGGTCCGAAGGTCGTCCAGGGTGGCGATGCCCAGGCGCTCCCAGAGGAGCTTGACGGTCTTCGGGCCGAGACCGGGGATCGCGAGCACCTGCGTCAGCGTGGACGGGACCTCCGCGTGGAGCCGCTCCAGGAAGGCCAGGCGGCCCGTCGTCGCCAATTCGGCGATCTTGTCCGAGATCGCCTTCCCCACTCCGGCGATCCGCGGCGGGGTTCCCGCCCGGTATGCCCGCGCGATCTCCACCGGGCTGTGGGCGATCGCGTCCGCGGCGCGGTGATAGGCGACCGTCTTGAAGACCAGCTCGCCCTTGATCTCCAGCAGGTCGCCGATCTCGTGGAAGACGCGCGAGAGATCCCCGTTCGTGGGCAGCGGCACCTCATTCGTTGGTAGCGGCACCTCGGCGCGCTCGTTGACAGCCATCCCGAGGATGGTACCCGTAGCGGGACGACCGCCGGCGCCGTCCTCGACGATGCGCGGCCTCGAGTCGGTTGCGGCCCCGGGGCGTCCCTCGCGCCGGCCTGGCCGGCCCAAGCTGCCTCGTCGGCCCCCGGCGGCCCTCGGCTCACGCCGCCTCGACCCCCGGCGGCCCTCGGCCTACGCCGCCTCGACTCGGTTGCGGCCGTAGCGCTTGGCGCGGTACAGGGCGTGGTCGGCTCGCTCCACCAGCGTGGCGACGGCCTCGCCGTCCGCACGCGAAACCGACGCTCCGACCGAGACGGTGACCCCACCGACGCCGAGGTCGCGAAGGTCGATCCGCTCCACGGCGTCCCGGATCCGCTCCCCGACGTCCAGCGCCACCTCCGGGCTGGGGTTGCGGAGCAGGACCACGAACTCCTCGCCGCCGAAGCGGGCCGGGACGTCCAGGTCGCGCACGGTCGTCGCGATCGTCCGTCCGATGGCGCGGAGCACGACGTCGCCGATCGCATGGCCGAACCGGTCGTTGAGCGCCTTGAAGCGATCCACGTCCACCATCAGGATCCCGATCGCGTCCTCCGTGCGGCGGCCTCGGCCAAGCAGCTCCACGTACTCCTCGAAATAGCGCCGGTTCGGCAGCCCCGTCAGCGGATCCGTGGACGCCTGCGTCTGCGCGTCGCGGAGCGAATGTACGCGGGCAAGGGCGGCGGCGGCTTCGCCGGCAGCGATGTCGAGGATGTGGCGCGCAGCCTGCGGCCACGCACCGGGCCGGCGTCGCGAGATGACGATCACGCCCAGGATCTCCTCGCGCGCCACGAGTGGGACGGCGAGCGTGTGCGAGATTCCGAAGGCGCGCCGGACGCGAGCCTCTACGCGGGCGGCGACGGCGGCGGCCGCGGCGGCTGGATCCGGCTGGCCGCGGAGCGACGCGCGCGCGGCGCGCGAATCGGCGGGAGTTTCGTCGGCCACGAGCGCCGGACCCCTGCCGGGGCCCACGGGGATGCCGACTCCCGCGTCACCGGTCGTTGCCAGCGCGGCGCCGTCGCCGGTGTCATCGCCCATGCCGTCGAGCCTCGCGGGCGCGGCATCGCCCGCAGCCCGCC
>JANXWH010000101.1 GCA_025351245.1 Chloroflexota bacterium
GGTCCGTCCGCCTATGTCGCCTGGGTATCGGCGCTCGCGGCCGGAAGTCGGTACGCGGAGCCGTTCGCGGGGAACCACGGGGTGACGGCGTTCGCGCCGACGCTCTGGGCGCCGGTCGCCGTGGCGATGGCCGCGGCGCTCCTCCTGGTCCTGGTGCGGCGGGGCCCGCGGGTCGGGCTGGCGTGGGCAACGGCGTCGGGCATCCTGCTGGCGCCATACGTCGGCACCTATGGCGCGCTACCCATCGCCATCGCGCTCCCGGCGATCGGACCGCTCGCCCCGGCGCTGGCCCTCGTGATCGTGGCCATCTCACCGATCGCGACCACGCACCCCCTGCCGTTCTACGCGGCCGGGATCATGCTGGCGACCCTCGCGCTCCGGGAGGGACGAGCGGCCGGCGAGGACCTGGGCCTGCCGCCGCCGGCCGCCCCGGGTGCCGCCCCGGCGGCTTCGGGCTCCGCGACCGGGTAGCCCATCCGTACGGGTCCTGGCGCGGGCCGGGCGGTGCTACCGTGCACCACCGTGCGGACCGCCGTCCTGCTCTTCCTGCTCGCGCTTGGCGTGCGGCTGGCGCTTATCGCCACGTTCGCCGATCCCGCGTACCCGGATTCCTTCTACTACGTGGACGTGGCCCGGAGCCTGGCAGCGGGCCACGGCTTCTCCGTTGACTTCGTCTGGATCTTCGCGGAGGTCGGCGGGACGCTCCCGGCGAACCCGATCCTCCCGATCACCAGCAATGGCCACTGGATGCCGCTGGCGTCGCTGGTGCAGGTGCCCTTCATCTGGCTGCTGGGCCCCACGGCGTTCGCCTCCGCCCTGCCGTTCGCCATCTTCGGCGCGCTCGCGGCCCCGATCGCACGCGGGATCGCCCTGGAAGTGGGAGCCTCGCGACGTGTCGCGCTGGGGGCCGGGATCCTCGCGGCCGTCCCCGCCCTGGCCACGCCGTTCATGGCCCAGCCGGACAACTTCGGGCTCTACGAGCCGCTGGTCGCGGCCGCGCTCTGGATGGCCGCCCGCGGGCTGAAGGGCCACGCGCGCTCGTATGCGCTGGCAGGGCTCCTGGTGGGCGTGGCGACGCTCGCCCGCAACGACGGCGTGCTGGTGGGCGCCGCGGTCGGCCTCGCGTTCCTGTGGGACCGCTGGCGCGCCTGGCGGAGCGGCGGCACCCGGCCTCCGGCGATCCCGGCCTGGGCGGCCGTGGCCTGCGCCGGGCTGTTCGTCCTGGTCGTGGCGCCGTGGCTGGCTCGCCAGCTGGCGGCCTTCGGCACGTTCAGCCCATCCACCGCGTCCGGCAAGGTCCTGTTCATCCGGGACATCGGCGAGTGGAACAGCATCACGACGCCGGCGACGCTCCAGCACCTCCTGGGCCAGGGGCTCGGCCCGCTCCTCGCGAGCCGCGTGAACGGGCTGCTGGCCGCGATCACGATCTTCTCCGTGCTGGTTGGCGGCGTCGTGCTCGTCCCGTTCATGGCGATCGGGGCGTGGCGGCGGCGGCGCTCCCGCGACTTCGGGCCGTTCCTGACCTACGCCGCGATCCTGTTCGCGTTCTCCGCGATCGTCTCCGCGGTCCACGTGCCGGGCGGGACGTTCATCCATTCCGCGATCGCGCTGGCACCCCACGCCTACGTGCTGGCGCTGGAGGGGATCGTGGCCGCGGTCGCCTGGGTCGCGGCTCGCCGGCGAAGCTGGGACCGGGCAGCCGCCGAGCGCATCTTCACCAGCGCCGCGGTCGGATTCGCGCTCCTCGCGGGCCTCGCGGGCTCGCTCACCACCCAGGCCGCCTGGTCCGGACGGCAGGCCGACTTCCAGGCGGTCGCCGCGGCCCTGGACGTGGCCGGCGCGCCGACGACGGACCGGGTCATGTCCATCGACGCGTCCGGCACGCGGTACTGGACGGGGCGCGGCGGCGTGGTCCTGGTCAACGATCCGCTGGACACCGTGGAGCGAGTGGCCCGGGCCTACGAGATCCGCTGGCTGGTGGTGAACCGGGCGGACAGCGTACCGGCCGTGGCACCGCTGCTTGCCGGCGAACGGCCGGCCTGGGTGGGCGCCCCGATCCTCGCGACGGCCGCCGGTCCCCGGATAGGCCTCGCGGTCTTCCCGGTCTGCACGCAGGCGGGCGACGCGCGCTGCACGGGCGCGGCGCCGTGAGTCGGGGCCGCGCGTGAGCCGGGAACCCGCGTGAGCCGCCGGGAGGCCTGGCTGAGCGCCGGGCTGGTCTTCATGGTGGCGTTGCTGGTCCGCGCGTGGGCGGCCGCCCAGATGCCGTTTCCGATCCCCGAGGACGCGACCTACTACTGGGGCGCGGCCCGCAACCTGGTGGACGGCCACGGGCTCACCTCCAACGCCCTGTGGAGCTACGTGACCCCGGCGCGGGATGCGTCGGGCGGCTGGAGCCTGGGGTTCCCCCGCCCGGCCTTCGAGATCTGGCTGCCGCTGCCGGCGCTCCTCGCGTCGATCCCCATGGCGCTCACGGGGTCCAGCGCCTACGGACCGGCGCTCCTGGTCCCGGTCCTGGCCGGGGCGCTGGTGCCCGTCCTGGCCTGGCGGATCGGAGCGGACGTCGCCGCGGAGCGCGGCCTGGCCCCGGAGCGCGCCCGGACGCTGGCGCTGGGGAGCGGGCTCGTGGCCGCGGTGTGGCTCCCGCTGGTCCTGCCGGGCGCGGTCCTGGACAGCACCTCGCCGTACGGCGTGCCGGCGCTCGCCGCCTGCCTCCTCATGGTCCGGCTCGCCCGGCGCCCGCCGACGCGGCTGCTGGACGCCCGCGTGATCGCGCTGGGCATGGCCATCGGGATCGCCTACCTGTCGCGCAACGAGGCCGTCTGGATCGGCCTGGCCTGGCTGGCGATCGCGGCGTGGTCATATCGCGGGCGGGGAGTCCGGGCGGTCCTCGGCCCCGTCGCGGTGGCGGGCCTCGCCGCGCTGCTCGTGATGTCCCCGTGGCTGGTGCGGAGCTGGCTGACGTTCGGGTCGCCGCTCCCCGGGCAGGCGGCGTTGAACGCCTTCTCGCTGACCGGCTACGACATCTTCGCCTGGGCCGACCGGCCCACCCTGGCGCGGTACCTGGCGGTGGGCGCCGGCGAGCTGCTGGGCCAGCGCGCGACGGCGTTCGGGCACAACCTGGTGGACGTCCTGGTGGTGCCGGGCTTCCCGATCAGCCTGCTTGGACTGATCGCGCTGCCGTGGATGGGGCGGGCGCGGGCGCTTCGGCCGCTCCTCCTGCTGGCCCTGCTCACGTTTGGGGCGACGACGCTCCTCTTCCCGGTGGCGACCACCTGGGGCACGTTCCTCCACGCGTCCGTCCCGCCGCTCGTCCTCCTCCTGGTGGCCGGACTGGCAGGGCTGGACGCGGGCATCGCGGCCGTTGGGCGGCGACGCGGCTGGACGCGCCCGGTCGCGTGGCTGGGCCCGCTCTTCGCGGGCTTCGCGGCCCTGCTCTTCATGTCCACTGGAATCCCGACCTATGCCGCGCAGGCGGGCGGCGTCGAAGTTCAGTACGCGGCGCTGGCCGGGCGCTTCGCGGCGCTGGGCGACCCGCTGGACGCGGCCGTGCCGGTGATCTCCAACCACCCGATGTGGGTCGCGGAGGCGAACCGGATCCGCGCCCTGGCCCTCCCGGACGAGCCGGTCTCGAGTGTCCTCGAGATCGCCCGAACCTTCGGGGCTCGCTACGTGGTCCTCGACGGCGGGGCTGGTGGGTGGCCGGCTCGGCTCGCCACGGATCCCGACGCCCGGTGCCTGGCGCCGGTTTCGCTTCCCGGCGCGGGGACGGCGCCCGACCCGTTCCGCGTCTACCGGGTCGCCTGCCCGTGAGCGGCCCGTATACTGGGCCCCAGATGAGCGCCGAGATCGAGGCCGGGGACGCCGGGACGGGCCACTTCGACAGCTTGTACGCGGAGGCCAAGTCCGCGCTCGGTCATGCCGCGAACTCGCTGCGCGCCCTGACCGAGCGCTACCGCGAGGCATACCACGCGGATCTCGCGACGTGGCACGCGGAGCACGACGAGCTGGACAGCGCGGAGCTGGACGCGCTCGTGGCGAGCTCGGGCAATGGGACCGAGCCCGGCGCGCCCGCACGCTCCGGTGAGCTGCGGCGCACGGTCGCGTTCGGGGCCAGCGAGCTGGGCGAGCGCGGGACCGAGCTCTCGCGAATGGAGCTGTCGGTCCGCGGCCTGGAGCGCACGTGGCTGTTCCTGGAACGCGGCGACGCCAGCCTGCTGGCGGATCCGTCCGCGCCGGACCTCCCGGATGACCTCCAGATGCGGCTGGTGGAGGCCGGCGAGGCGGAGCGGGTCCGCCTGGCCCAGGAGGTCCACGACGGCCCGGCGCAGGCGCTGGTGAACGCGATCTTCCAGACCGATTACATCGAGCGGGTCCTCGACACGGACCCGGGCAGCGTTCGCACAGAGCTGCGCTTCCTGCGGGAGCGCCTGCGGCGAGAGCTGGACGACGTGCGCGCCTTCATCAGCCAGCTGCGGCCGCCGCTCCTGGCCGAGCTTGGACTCAACGGATCGATCGAGGACGGCGTCGCGACGATGCGCGCGCTGACGGGCGCCACGATCGAGACGGACCTTGCCGCACCCACGGACCAGCTCTCCGACCAGGGCCAGGTCGTGGTCCTTCGCGTCATCCAGGAGGCACTCCAGAACGTGCGTCGGCACGCCGAGGCGCGCCTGGTGCGAGTGACCACCCATCTCGATGACCACGCGTGGACGTTGGAGGTGGCCGACGACGGCCGCGGCTTCGACGTGGACGCGGTGACCGCGCGGGGTCGCCGCAACTTCGGGCTCCAGTTCATGCGCGACCGGGCGCAGCTGATCGGCGCGCGCTTCGAGGTGCGATCCCGCCCGTCGGAGGGCACGGTGGTCTGGCTCGCCATTCCCGTCGGGACCGTGAGGAGGTAGGCAGGCGATGTCGTATGGTGGACCGGACCGTCGGCGGGGTGGCCCCGACCGGCGCGCGGTCGATGAGCGGATCCGGATCCTGCTCGTCGACGATCACGCGCTCATCCGGGTGGGGATGCGCAGCATCATCGAGCGCGAGCCCGACATGGATATCGTCGGGGAGGCCGCCGATCCGCGTTCGGCGCTCGAAGCCGCCCTGGAGACGACCCCGGACATCATCCTGATGGACCTGTCGCTGCCCGCGCCCGGCGGGATCGAGGCGACGCAGCGGATCAAGCGGGAGCTGCCGGCCTGCGGGATCATCGTGCTGGCCGTGGACGAGGATGAGGACGCCCTGTTCGAGGCGATCAAGGCGGGCGCCGCGGCATTCATCCTCAAGGACGTTGGCCCGGACGACCTGGTCACGATCATCCGGCGGGTGAGTGACGGCGAGTTCCTCATCAACGACAAGGTCTTCGCGAAACCGGCCGTTGCCAGCCGCGTGCTCAAGGAGTTCCGCGAGCTGGCCGTCTACGGGCAGGAGGCCGCCCCGATCTTCGCGCCGCTCTCCCCGCGCGAGGTGGAGATCCTGGACAACATTGCCCAGGGCATGACCAACAAGCAGGTCGCCTACGCGCTCTCGATCAGCGAGCAGACCGTCAAGAACCACATGAGCTCCATCCTCCGGAAGCTCTCCGTCAACGACCGGACCCAGGCCGTGGTCTACGCGATGCGTCAGGGCTGGATCCGGATGCCGGAGGACTGACCCCACCCGGATGACGGAGCCCGTCCGCACCCCCGCCGACCTGATCGCGGCCCTCGACCGGGAGGTCGAGGGCCTGGAGCGCGAGCTTTCCGAGATCGAGCTCCTTGCCGGGCAGGCGCGCAGCGAGTCGGGTCGCCACGAACAGAAGCGCGCCCACCTGGCGGACAAGCTCGCGGCAGTCACCGCGGCTCCCACGGCGGACGGGACGAGGATCGCCGACCAGAACGCCCAGATCGACACGCTTGCGAAACGCGCTGCCCTGATGGACGCCCAGATCGAGGTGCTGCAAGGCAAGCAGAAGGTGCTGCTGCGCTATCGCGACGCCCTCACGCACCTGCGCGGCGAGGTGGCCGCCCTGGGTGGCATCGACCCGCCGCGAGCGGCGCCGGCGCTCGCCGGGCCGGGAGCGCCCGAGGCCGTGGGGCCGGGCGCCGGCTCCGCCGCCGTACAGCGCCTCCTCCAGTCGGCCCTGGAGGACCTCCGCCGCGACATCGCCCGGGCGATGCACGACGGCCCTGCCCAGAGCCTCACGAACATCGTCCTCCAGGCCCAGATCGTGGAGCGGCTGATGGACCGTGATCCCGCGGCGGCTCGGGCGGAGGTTCGCGAGCTGGTGGGCATGGTCCAGCGGACGCTCGACGCGACCAAGACGTTCATCTTCGACGTCCGACCCATGGTGCTCGACGACCTGGGCCTCGTGCCGACGCTCCGCCGCGTCGCCCGCGATCGCAGCCGGCGCGCGCAGGTCCCGGTGGAGTTCGACTCGCTGGGCCCGGATCGACGCCTGCCGATGGAGCTGGAGAGTACAGCTTTCCGCATCGTGGACGAGTCGGTTGCGGCGCTCGCGGCCACGCGGCCGGAACGCGTCACCGTGACCCTGGACTGGGGCGCAGCCGAGCTGACGACCACGATCCGCGCCCACCTTGCCCCGCTCGATCAGGAGCCGGCGTTTCCGCCGCCCGCCGCCGACGTGCCGGCCGCCCTCGTGACGATGATCGAGTCGCGTCGCGCCGACCGCGCGGCCGCCGTCGCGGCAGGCGGCGTGCCGGCGGAGGTCCGGCGCGAGATCACGGACCGCGCGACTGCACTGGGGGGCCGCGTCGGCGTGGCCGCCGACGGACAGACGATCGAGGTCGTGGTCCCGATCCCGCCGCCGGCCGACGAGGCGTCCCCCGCCGAAGCGGGATGAAGCGGCCGGCTTCCAGCGCCGCGGGCCAGGGCCTGGTGGAGTACGCCCTGATCCTCGCCCTGGTCGTCATCATCGCGGTGGTCGCGCTGGTCTTCTTCGGGCCGCAGCTGGCCTGGGCGCTGAGCCTGATCGGTACCGAGATCGACAAGGCGGGGTGAGGCCTCACGGTGCGCGGCTGCGCCGGGAATCGGCTGGAACAGCACGGCTGAGCGTGGCCGTAACGCGAATAGTACCGATGGCCTACTGGAGTCGGTGCAAACAGATCGTGTAGTCTTGCCGATGCCCCGACTCTTGGGGTGGAATCATCCAAGGAGACCAGCACATGGCGCTCATCTCGTACATCGTCGCGTCGCTCCATCCTGACGAGGAGGGCCAGGGCCTCGCCGAGTACGCCCTGATCCTCGCCCTCATCGCGATCGTCGCGATCGTCGCCCTCATCTTCCTGGGCGGCCAGGTCAAGACGATCCTCAGCACGGTCGGCGCCTCCGTCTAGTGTGGCCCGCGTCGAGGCCTCACGCGGGAGAGGGACCTTGACGAGGGGCTAAATGGCTCGTCGGGTGCGCCCTAGGGCTCAAGCGACCCGAACACACCGTCGCACCTGCGATGGTGACC
>JANXWH010000127.1 GCA_025351245.1 Chloroflexota bacterium
CCTCGACGCCGCGGTCCGCGGGGAGCGGGTGCATGTAGATCGCGTCCTCGGCCGCCATCCCGATCCGCCGCTCGTCGGCGATCCAGTCGGTGTACTTCTTCGCGATCTCCGCGCCCTCGGCCTCGTCCGTGGCCGTGAGCAGGGCACCCCAGCTCTTGGCGTAGACCACGTCGGCGCCGCGCATGCCGGCCTCGAAGTCGTCCATGAGCTCGAACGACCCGCCCGACCGCCGGGCGTTCTCCGCCGCCTGCTCCACGATGTCTGCCGGGAGCTTGAACTCCGGCGGGTGGACCAGCCGGACGTTCATCCCGTAGCGCGTCGTCAGGAGCGAGAGATCCACGGGCACGCTGATCGGCTTCTGGTAGCTCGCGGCATAGGCCCAGCTGATCGCGATCGTCTCTTGAGGACGGGCCGCTCGGGATCCGTGCCCGATCGGGACCCGAGGGGGCGCAGGACGTGCCGAAGGGCACGGGCAGGGTCGTCTCTCCGCTCGCTAGATTCGGGACTGGCGAGCAGCCCCGGAAGGGCCAGATGGCCTTTCGGGACGGGAGTCAGGGTCCGCTCGTCGGACGAGGATGGACATGGCGATGCCATCGCTCCCGCTCGCCCCGCCGTTCCGGCTGCGTGCGCGGGTCCTGACCCCACTTGCGGCCGGGGGGACGCGATACTTCGCGGACGGCGCCGTCCACGTGGATCCGCATGGGCGGATCTCCCGGGTCGCCGACTGGGCCGAGGCGTCGGAGCCCGAGGCGTCGGAGCCCGAGGTCGACGCCATGACCCGCATCCGCGACTACGACGTTCGGCCGTGGCTTGTCCTGCCTGGCCTGGTCGACCTTCACACGCACATCCCGCAGCTCCCGAACGCCGGGGTCGGTGCCGGGCTGGACCTGCTGACCTGGCTGGAGCAATACACGTTCCCGCTCGAGCGCCGGTTCGACGCGGCGGCCGCGGAACGGCTTGGCCCGCTCGCGATGCGCGCGTTCTCGGCGGCAGGCACCACGACCGTCGCCGCCTACGCGTCCGCCGATCCGGACGCCACCGAGGTGCTACTGCAATCCGCGGAGGCCCACGGGATCCGGGCCGTGATCGGGCTGGTCCTGATGGGTCGGACGGTCGGCGACGAGCACGGCGGCGCTGCGAGCCCGGACGAGGATGCCGGCCTCCGCGCGTCCGCCGAGCTCGCCGCTCGCTGGCATGGCCGGGACGAGGGCCGGCTGCGCTACGCCTTCACGCCCCGATTCGCCCTGAGCTGCTCGGGCCAGGTCCTCCGAGCGTCGGCGAGGCTCGCGGCGGAGACGGGGTCGTACTGGCAGACGCATCTCTCGGAGGATCCCCGCGAGCTGGACGAGGTGCGCAGGGCCTTCCCGGAGGCTCGCGACTACCTGGATGTCTACGACCGGGCGGGCGCCCTGGGTCCCGGCGGGCCGAGCGCGCTCTTCGCGCACGCCATCCACCTCTCCGACCGCGAGATCGAGCGGCTCGCCGAGAGCGGTGCCGGCGTGGCCCATTGCCCGGCGTCGAACCTGTTCCTGCCCAGCGGGATCATGCCCCTGGCTCGCTACCTGGAGGCCGGGATCCCCGTCGGGTTGGGCTCCGACATCTCGGGGGGGCCCGGGCCATCGATCTTCGAGGTCATGCGCGTCGGCGCCTATGCCCAGCATGCCCTGCAGATCGTGGGTGGCGATCCGCGGCCGGTCCTCGACCCGCTCGGCTGGCTGCGCCTTGGCACGCTCGGCGGCGCCGCTGCGCTCGGCCTCGCCGATACGATTGGTTCGCTCGAGCCGGGCAGGGAGGCGGATATGATCGCGATCGACGCGTCGCTCACGGAGCCGCTCCCGGGCGCGGGCAGCGCGGATGAGCCTGCTGAGATCGTGAGCCGCCTGATCTTCCGAACCCACCCGCAGATGGTCCGCGGCGCCTGGGTCCGGGGCCGGCTGCTGCCGGCATAGGAGGATCGGATCGCTGCAGCTGGTGCTGAACGGCAGCGGTGCTCGACTTCTTCAGCGACCAGGCGCCGGACCTGACGCCGGCCGGCTTCATCGCTGTGGATCCGGAGACCTTCGAGACGTCCATCCCGGGTGTTTACGCCGGCGGTGACGCCGCCGATCGCGGCCCGGCCTCGATTGTCAAGGCCGCCGCGGACGGCAAGCGAGTCGCCGCGGCCATCACCGCCGCATTCGCCGCGCCAAACGGCAGCGTCGGGACCCGATCAGCGGCGCTGCCCGTTCTTCGGTCGCCGACCGCCTACCAGCCGGCGGCGTCGCGGACGATACGGTGGAGGATGCGTCCGGCGACCGTGCGGCGATAGACGGCCGTGGAGCGGACGTCGTCGATCGGCGTGATCTCGGCGGCGAGGGTCGCGGCGGCGACCGCGGCGACCCTCGCGGTGGGTGGCATTCCCTCGAGCGCCGCCTCGGTGGCTCGCGCGCGGATCGGGGTCGGCGCCACCGAGCCGAGGGCGACCCGGACGTCGCGCCAGAGGCCGTTCTGCCAGCGCCAGGCGACGGCGAGCACAACGACGCTGATGGCCTGGGCCCGCCGCGTCCCCACCTTGCGGAAGGCGACGGTCCGGTCGGGTACGAGCGGGATCCGGATCCTCAGGATGAGCTCGTCGGCGGCCAGGGCGGTCCGCCGGTAGGCCGGGAAGAAGGACGCCGCCGGCAGGGTCCGCTCGCCCCGCACGCCACCGACCACGATCTCCGCGTCGAGCGCGAGCAGGACCGGCAGGCTGTCGCCGGCTGGCGAGGCCGTGGCGATGTTCCCACCGAGCGTGCCGCGGTTCTGGATCTGCGCGGCGCCGACCTCGGCGGACATCTCGGCGAGGACGGACGCGTGTTCGGCGATCAGCGGGTCCCGGCGGAGCTCCGCGTAGGTCGTCGCCGCGCCGAGGATGAGAGCGCCGTCCAACACCCGGATCCCGAGCAGCGCGTCGAGGGCGGCGAGGTCGAGGTAGCGGTCCGCGCCGGGCACGCCCGCCGTCCGCTCCACCAGCGCGTCGGTGCCGCCGGCGAGGGGCCGCCGGCCGCCGTCGGCGAGGAGGGCGTACGCCTCGGCGAGGGTCCGCGGGGTCTCGGCTTCGGGATCGCCGAGGTCGAGGAGCCGCCGATCGGCCCCGGCGAGAGGCACGGCCATCGCATCCGGGGCGCTCATCGTCGAGACCCGGCCCTCCGCCGCGAGCCGGATCGCCTCGACGATCCGCCCGTACCCCGTGCAGCGGCAGAGGTTCCCGGCAATCGCCTCGCGGATCGCGGCGTCGGTGGGGGCCGCGCTGGTGGGGGCCGCGCCCGCGTTCCCGGAATCCAGGAAGGCCCGTCCCGCCATGAGCATCCCCGGCGTGCAGATCCCGCACTGGACGCCGCCGGCTTCGACGATGGCCGCCTGCAGCGGGTCGAGCCGGCCACCTGTGGCCAGGCCCTCCACCGTGCGCACCTCCCGGCCCTCGACCTGGCAGACGGGCACGAGACAGCTGTCGACGACCTCGCCGTCGAGGAGAACCGAGCACGCCCCGCATTCGCCCTCGCCGCAGCCCTCCTTCGACCCGGTGAGGCCGAGGTCCAGGCGCAGGACGTCCAGGAGGCGGCGCCCGCCGGGGACGGCGGCCTCGACCGGCTGCCCATTCACGGTGAAGCGGAACGGCGCCGTGACCAGCTTCTGGCTCGCCGAGGTGGGGGCGGTCACGAGACGCCCTCATTGACGGGCTCGCGGAGGCGCTCCTCCTCGAGGGCCTGCAGGGCGGCGAGGACCCGGGCCGGCGTCGCCGGCAGCTCGGTGATCCAGGCGCCGATCGCGTCGTGGATGGCATCGATGACGGCCGGGGCGCCAACGTCCATCGGCAGTTCGCCGAGGCCCTTCGCTCCGTGCGGATTGTGGGGGAAGGGGGCCTCCACGAGGTGCGCCTCGATCGCCGGGGCGTCCAGCGCCGTCGGGATGAGGTACGTAGCCAGGCGGTCGTTGCGGTAGCGCCCGTCGACGACCTGCATCTCCTCGATCGTGGCGTAGCCGACCGCCTGCAGCGTCCCGCCCTCGACCTGGCCGGCGGCCAGCATCGGGTTCACGACGCGCCCGGCCTCGTCGACCGCCACGACGCGCCGGACGGCAACCTGGCCGGTGTCAAGGTCCACGTCCACCCACGCGACGGCGGCCGCCCAGCTGTAGGCGGGGTAGGCGTCGCCCCGGTAGCGCTCCTGGTCCCACTCGATGCCGGGATAACCCTCGAAGCGGACGTCGATCCGGGTGGGGCCGTGGGCGGCGGCGTCGTCGCGCCAGCTCTCCGCGAACGGTCGCTGGGTGCGCTGCTCGACCTCCGCGCGGAGCTTCCCCGCCGCCTCGGCCACGAGGCCGCCGACCACCATCGTCGTGCGCGAGGCGACGGTCGGCCCGCTGTTCGGGACGAGTGCAGTGTCGAGCGGAGCCGGCTCGACCGCTTCGGCCGCGACCCCCAGCACCTCCGCCGCGATCTGCGGGAGGACGGTCGCGGCGCCCTGGCCGATCTCGGTCTGGGCGGTCAGGATCACGATCCGCCCGTCGGCCGTCAGCTCGATGCCGGCGACGCTGCCGAGCGTCTTCTCGCCGCTGCCGGTGAATCCCGCGCCGTGCCAGCCGAGCGCGAGCCCCACGCCCGACGCGATCCGCTCCGCGCCGGGATGCATGCCACGGGCGGGTGCGTCGGCGCGCCTCGTGTCGGCGTACCGCTCCTCCCGGGCATGCGCCGTCTTCGCCCGCTCGGCCGCGAAGTCGGCGACCTCCTCGGCGCGCTCCAGGACGTCGATCGCGGCCACGCTGTGCCGGAGCACCTGCCCGGTCGCCGTGACGTCGCCCTCGCGATAGGCCAGGCGGCGGCGCAGCTCCGCCGCGGGCAGTTCGAGGGCCTCGGCGATGCGGGCGAGGTGGATCTCGGCGGCAAACTCGGTCTGGGGCGCGCCGAAGCCGCGGAACGCCCCGGCGGGGACCGTGTTCGTCATCACGGCCCGGGCCCGGACCCGGACGTTGGGGCAGCGGTAGGGACCCGTCGCATGGAGCGCCCCCCGCGAGAGCACCACCGGGGAGAGCGTCGCGTACGCGCCCGCGTCCATGACGACGTCAATCTCCTGGGCGACGAGCCGACCGTCCGCCGCGACGCCCGTCCGGTGGTGGATCACCGCCGGGTGGCGCTTCGTCGTGGCGACGATGTCCTCGTGGCGGTCGTACGTCATCCTCACCGGACGCCCGGCCGCCCGTGCCAGGAGCGCCGCGTGGACCGCGAGCATGGAGGGGTACTCTTCCTTGCCGCCGAAACCGCCGCCGGTCTCGGCCTGGACGACGCGCACCTTGTCGACCGGGAGCGCGAGGGCGCGGGCCAGGGCAGCGTGGATGTAGTACGGGCACTGGAGCGAGCCCGTGACGGTGATCCCGCCGTCCGCCTCCAGGGCGGCGATCATCGCCTGCGGCTCGATGTAGATGTGCTCCTGTGGGCCGACGCGGTAGGTCCCGTCCACGATGCGGTCGGCCTCCGCGAAGCCGGCCTCGAGGTCGCCCTTCGTGATCTCATAACGGGCGAACGCCTCCTCGGCCGCGAGGAGGTCGAGGACGGGCGGGAGCGGCTCGGTCCGGAGATGGATCGCGGCGCGGGCGGCGCGGGCGGTCGCTGGGTCGGGGGCCGCGACGAGCGCGACCGCCTCCGCGTGGTGGCGGATCTCGTCGGCGACCAGGGCCGGCTGATCGTCATGGATCAGGTGGACGACGTTCTCGCCGGGGATGTCGGCCGCAGTGACGACGACCACCCGCGACCAGTCGAAGGCGGGGTCGCGGTCGATGCCGAGGAGGCGCGCGTGGGGCTCGGTCGAGCGAACGGTCAGGCCGAACCAGGCGCCCTCCACGACGAGGTCGTCGGTATAGCGCGCGGCGCCGGTCACCTTGGCCGGGGCGTCGCGGCGGGGCACGGACCGACCGATCACGGTCCCGGATGGATGTGCCATGAGATCAACTCCCGAACGCAACGCTAAGATACCCCACGGCGCGACGGGGATCGGCGCCGGCGTCGGCGGATGTCGCCGATGCGAGCGCAACGCCCGACGTCGCGCCCATCACGCGCAGCGCCGCGAGGCCCAGGACCGCAGGCTCGATGCCGCACATCCCGCAGGCCATCCCGGCACCGGCGTCGGCGCCGCGGCCGACGGCCTCCTCGGCGCGTGCCAGCTCCTCGGGGAGCAGCCCCAGGATCGCGGGCAGGAGCGCCTGCGTGACGCGGGCGCACGCGTCCGCGGGCGGGTAATGCGCCATATCGGTGCTGATCGCGAGGACGATGGACGCACCGGCAGCCCGACGATGGGCGAGCAGCGTTCCCAGTCGGTCACCTGCCGCGACCGCGCCAGTCCCGGTCCCGGCGCCCACGGCGAGCGGGACGATCCGGGCGGCCGGCGCAGCGGCGAGGAGGAGCGGCAGCTGGACCTCGATCGAATGCTCGCCCAGATGCGCGGCGCGATCAGATCCGAACGGCAGGCCGAGCGCCAGGATGTCGGACGCGAGCTCCGCGTCCACGGCCACGTCGCCGAGCGGCGTTCGCCAGCGCCCCGCCTCCCATGCGCCCACGCCGTGGAGCCAGGCCGCGGTGTGGTTCGTGCCGAGGATCACGACCGTGGCGCCATCGGGAACCAGCCGCCACGCGGCGGCCGCTACGAGCCCGCTGTAGGCGAGGCCCGCGTGGGGCACGAGGATGCCAAGCGGGGTCCCGGCGCCGGCCGACGCCCCCGACTCCGCCGCGGCCGACGCCCCGGACGGCGCCCCCGCCCCGGTCGCGGCTTGCGGCGTTGCGCCCGCGAGCATGGCCGCGGCCATCCTGCCCAGCCGCGCCGGGTCCGCCGGGTAGAAGGTCCCGGCGACCGCGGGCAGGCGAACCGCGGATTCCGTGTCCGGTCCGGGCGTGGTCATCGGGTCACCCGCACGGGGCCCCGCGCGGCGCACCGGGACGCTCGGGTCCGCGCGCGAGGTTGCGTCCCGCCAGGACGCGCCCGCACGTCGGGCACGAGCCGGCGTCCGCGAGGTGCGAGAAGACGCGGTACCCGCGCCGCTCGATCAGCATCGCGCCGCAACCCGCGCATCGCGTGTCTTCGAGACCGAGCTCCGGGGCGTTGCCGGCGTAGACGTGGACCAGGCCCGCCTCCCGGCCGATCTCGACGGCCCGCCGAACGGTGGCGATCGGCGTTGGCGGCACGTCCAGCATCCGGAACGCCGGAAAGAAGCGGCTCACGTGCCAGGGCGTCTCCGCGCCCAGGTTCTCGACCAGCCAGGCGGCGAGCGCGCGGAGCTCGCCCGGGTCGTCGTTCTCGCCGGGGATCACGAGCGTCGTCACCTCCAGCCAGGTGCCGGCGCGGCGGTACGCCTGCAGTGCATCCAGCACCGGCGCGAGCCGCGCTCCGCAGCGGCGGCGGTAGAAGCCGTCGGAGAACGACTTCAGGTCCACGTTCGCGGCGTTCAGCACCGGTGCAAGCATGCCGATCGCCTCGGGCGTCGCGTAGCCGTCGGTGACGAAAAGGTTGAGGAGCCCGGCAGCGCGGGCAAGGCGCGCCGTGTCGAGCGCGTACTCGAGGAAGATCGTGGGTTCCACGTACGTGTAGGCGATCGACGCCGCGCCGTGCTCCCGCGCGGCTTCCACCACCCGCTCCGGTGACATGTGCCTCGTCGGCACCGTCGTCCCGAGCCGCGGGGCCTGCGCGATCTCCCAGTTCTGGCAGAACATGCAGTGGAACGGGCAGCCGGGCGTGCCGATCGAGTAGGCCAGCGTTCCCGGAGCGACGTGGAAGAGCTGCTTCTTCTCGATCGGGTCCACGCCGATCGCGGCCACCGCACCGTAGACCGTGCTCACCAGGATGCCGTCCCGGTTCTCGCGCACGCCGCAGATGCCGGCGCGATCGGGCCGCACCAGGCACCGGTGTGCGCACACGCCGCAGCGGACGCTTCCGTCCGGCTGCGCCTCGGCGAGTCGGGTTGGAACCGCGGCGGGCATGACCGAACGGATCAGTGGATGGACCAACGGCACGGGCGGACTCCTGTCGCTGCCGAGTCTCCGCGGGTCGACCGGCCGCGGCGAGTGCCGCCCGGCACGGATACGGGGAGACCTTGTGCACTGGCAGCCGGTGCAGCCCCGGGCTAACGTCCCACGACGAGGGAGGTGTCGCCATGTCCACTTTGGGGGACCGCGTCGCCGACGGGGCCACGGGATCCGACCCATCGCCCGGTCTGCCGGCGCCGGTGGCGCTGGACCCGGAGACCGCCGCCGCGCTCCTGCGGATCGCGCGCGAGGCCGTCACAGCCGCGGTCACGCACCGGACGGCCGCTGCCACGCACCGGAGCACGACGCCGACCAACGCGGCCGGTGCCCGCCCGCCCGGCGCGCTCGAGTCGGCGGCCCCGCCCCTGTCGCCGGCCATCTCCGGCGCGCTCGACGAGCCCGGCGCCGCGTTCGTCACGCTCACCGAGCTCGGTTCGCTCCGGGGCTGCGTGGGCTCCCTCGTCGCCGAGCAACCCCTCGGCCAGGCGGTTGCCTCCGCGGGTGCGTCGGCCGCCGTCCGCGACCCCCGGTTCCTGCCGGTGACCGAGCGCGAGCTGCCGGCGATCCACATCGACGTCTCCGTCCTGGGGCCGGCCGTGCCGCTCGCGGACCCGATGGCGTTCCGACCCGGCATCGACGGGATCATCGTGGCTCGCGACGGGCGGCGCGCGCTGCTCCTCCCGGAGGTCGCGACAGACCTGGGCTGGGGCGCCCGCCAGATGCTCGACGCGGTCTGCGAGAAGGCTGGCCTCGAAGGGCACGCGTGGCACGACCCGCGAACGCGACTCTCCGTGTTCCGAACGATCCGGGTGTCCGAATCCGAGGCGCCCGCCGGCGGCTGACGCTCGGGTGATTGACGCCCCGGTCGCCCGCTCGCGGCAGCTGACGCCCGAGGCCCCCGATGCCGCACGATGTGCGGCGATGGACCACGCCTTCGCGCCCATGCCGCCCGCGGTCGAGCTTCGGCCGCGCCTGACGCTCTGGCTCCTCTCCGCGCAGCATGGGCTGATCCACGCCCAGACGGCCGTGCTGCCACTCATCTTCATCGTCGTCATCGACCGCTTCGGGATCGGCGTCAACGACATCGGCCTCCTGCTCGCGGCAGGGAACATCCTGGCAGGGGCGGTGCAGCTCCTCTACGCGCCGCTCTCGCGGGTCGTGACGCGGCGGGCGATCCTGGGTGTCGGCGGGCTGGTCTATGGCGTCGGGATGACGGCCCTGGCCACGGCCACCAGCTGGCTCCCGTTCTCGCTCTTCACCATCGTGGCGCGGGTCGGCGGCTCGCCGCAGCACCCGGTGGGAAACGCGCTCATCGCCGAGCAGCGCCCGGTGCGCGAGCATGCCGGGGCAATAGCCGCGCACATCGCCGGCGGCAACCTCGGCACTGTCGCCGTGCCCCTCGTGGGCGCGTGGCTCATCGTCTCGTTCGGCTGGCCGGTCGCCGTCGCCGTGATCGGGATCCCGTCGCTCGTGGTCGGGGTGGCGATCCTCATGCTCGTCCGCGAGTCGGGGCACGACCGCGCCGCGGCGCGTGCGCACGGCAGCACGCTCCAGGGATTCCGTGCGCTCCGCGGCGAGCACGACCTGCGCTGGCTCTTCGCCGCCAGCTCCATTGCGGCCGCAGGGCGGGGGATCGGCGTCGTCTCGACGTTCGTGCCGCTCTATCTCGCCCGGGTGCTTGCCCTCGACGCGGGAACCGTCGCGCTCATGTACACGCTGCTCCTCGCCGGGAGCGTCCCGGCGCCCATCGTGGCCGGCCGCCTGGCGGGTCGGTACGGGCATCGCCCGGTGCTGTTCGGGACATACGTGCTGGGGTCCGCGGCGCTGGCGACGCTCGTGGTCGCCGGCGGCTCGATCCCGCTGGTCTGGCTCTCCATCGGGTTCATTGGCGCGTTCGTGTACGAGGAGAGCAGCCTGCTCCAGGCGCTCCTCGCGGAGGTCGCGCCGACCGAGCTGCGGGACGTCGCGTTCTCGGCCTACTTCACGCTCATGTTCGTGGTCGGGGCGATCTGGTCGGCGGCGCTCGGCGTGCTCGTGGGCGTGCTGGGCGACGCGCGCGGGTTCCCGGTGGCGTTCGGCGTGATGGCCGCCAGCTACCTCGCCGCGATCCTGGCCGTTCGCTCGATCCGGGCTGGGGCGCGTCGAACCGGGTGACGCGATGCTCGGTCGCGTTCGTCCGTTTGCGGCGGCGTCGGGCAGGCCCGCCCTTTCCGGCGCGGAGGCTGGTCGCCGGGTCGCACGGCCTGCGGTATACTCCGGCAGCCCTGTTGAACGGGCACCCTCGGTCGGGGCGTGGCGCAGCTTGGCAGCGCGCATCGTTCGGGACGATGAGGTCGGAGGTTCAAATCCTCTCGCCCCGACCATACCCAGCAGATGCGCGCGAAAACGCCTCCACGAGGCCCGCGGCGATCGCTGCAGGCGTCGGCTCCAGGTGCATCCGCCGGAGTCCGAGGACCTCCACCCGCTCGAACAGCGACTCGGTGAGGCCGCGTCTCGAGTCCGGGGCCTCGTCCCACAGGCGCGGCAGGTCCCGCAGGTAGGCCACCACCTCGGCGGCGGAGAGCTCGGGCGCCGGCTGGCGGTCGCGGGCCTCGGCCTCCTGTTCGTCGAGCGCCGCCATCGCCGCCTCGAGCGCCTGCAGGTCCCGGTCGCGCCGGTAGCGCGCCAGGGCGGCGTCCCGCTCCCGCCCGATCCGGGCGATCGCCAGGCGGTCGGGCTCCGGCGCCCGCGTGGCCTCCACGACCGCGGCGATCCGGTCGGCGCCCAGCGACACGTCGGCGAGGACGTCGCGGACGATCGCCTCGTACTCGGCCGCCCGGTAGCTGTGTCCGGGCATGGCCTTGCGCTGGCCGCGGCTGCGCTTTCGGGGCTCGCGGCGGACTTCGGTGAACGCCTCGCAGGGGTCCGGGTGCCGGTAGCGGCCGGTGTCGCCGATCAGGTGCCGTCCGCAGTCCGCGCAGTGGAGCATGGTCAGGGCGTAGGGCCGGCGGACCACGGCCGGCCGGCCGTCGCGGGTGCGGCGCGTGGCGCGGACCGCCTGGACGGCCTCCCACAGCGGCGGCGGGACGACCGGGGGCCAGTGCGCCCGCTCGCCCGTCCGCAGCCGGCCGACGTAGAGCGGGCTGGTGAGCATCCCCCGGACGGTGAACAGCGGCAGGGCCGTCGCCGCGGCGACCTCGCGGTCGGTCCGGCGGTCAGCCGCGAGCTCGAAGGCGCGCAGGACCACGGGAAGGCGGTCCGGGTCCGGCTCGACGAGCTTCGTCGCGGGGTCGCGCCGGAACCCGACGGGAGGCCGGCCGCCCGGGTCGCGCGACGTGGCGCGCTTGGCGGCGTAGCCCTCGCGGACGCGGCGTCGGTGCTTGCGCAGCCACGACTCGGCGCCCTTCGCCTCGTCGACAAGCTGGTCCCAGTTCCGCTCGCAGCTCGACAGCAGCTGCTCGTCGTCGAACCAGACCACGACGCCGACGGCGTGGAGGTCGTCCTCGAGCAGGTTGAGCGTCTGGCGCAGGTTCCGCTGCCAGCGGTCGCTGCGCGCCACGACGAGGACGTCGAACGCTCCGGCGCCGGCGGCCTCGAGCATCGCCCGCATCGCCGGCGACCCGTGCACCGTGGATCCGGAGTGGGCGGGCGACCAGGCGAGACCCGTGTCGACGAGGCCGAGGCGGCGGATTGCCGCGGCGATCTGGCCGCCCTGGACCTCGGGTCCGTACCGGTCGTACTGGCCGGCCGTGGACTCACGGATCCAGCGGGCGGCGCGCAGCCCGCGCAGGTCGTCGACGGTCGTAGGCAGTCGCGTCATGCGGCACGGCCTCCCCTTCGTGGCTCCAACGGCTCGACATTAGCGCTGTGCTGGCCAGCCGCGGTGGACCGCCGCTCCGCGATCTCGCGGATGGCGGCCGCCAGGGCGCGGACGATCGGGTCGGCGGAAGCGACCGGCCGCGCGTTGGTCACCGGGACGCTGCCCGCTGCCGAACGATGATCGCCACGGCCTGCGTCGTGGTCCGGGCCTGGAGTCGGCGACGGCCCTCGTCCCGATGCGTCTTGACGGTCCACTCGGACAGCCCGAGGCGCTTCGCGATCTCGCCGAGGCCGAGCCCGTCGCCGAGCAGGAGCAGCACTTGCTCCTGACGCGCGCTCAGGTCCGGATGCCGGGAGGTCATCGGGTCTCCGCGAGCGGCCGTGCTCGCGGCGCCGGCCTGACCGAGCTCGTCGACCGGGGAACCACCGGGCGGAAGGTCTGTCCACTGAGGATTGCCTAGAGTTTCTTAGCCTTAACGGACTTCCAGGAGCGCAGAACCCGCGTGTGGGGACCCCCGGTCGGCCCTTCGTGCGTTCACGAGGCGCGCTCCGTTGGCCGAGTTCCTCGACCGGCACAGCACGCGGGTGTTGGCGGGGTCGAAGGGATCTCCACCATCCATGAGCGCCACGACGTGGTCGAGCGTCAGGTCACGCGTTGGATGCGCCGGATGCTCGGCACCATCGCCAGGGCATACGTAGCCGTGCTGGCCGACGTGGCGCGCGATCATCCGCCGCGACAGGCGGGCCCATCGCGCGTCCGCATGGACGTGGTGGTTGGCGCCGATGCCCGAGCGGCGCGGATGCTCGCCGCAGCGCCCGGTCGGTCGGCTGGTGACCACGCCGCAGGCCGTGCAGGGCTTCACGCGCTAGACCACGACCGCGGTGCGGTTGGGCTGCCCCTCGGGCGTCACGACCTCGACCACCGTGCCCTCGGGCAGGGTCGGGTTGGACACGGGCGTCGTCTTGGACATCGTCACCCCCGTGAGCAGCAGCGACACGACGGCGAGGAAGCTGCCCACGAGCATGAGCGTCGCGTCCTGCTGCTCCTGGGTGATCGCCACGCCGAACGAGATGGCGAAGATCAGGATCGCG
>JANXWH010000129.1 GCA_025351245.1 Chloroflexota bacterium
TACCAGCGCTTCGGGTACGGCCTCGCCACGCTCAACGGCAGCTTCGATATCGCGCGCGACCGAGCGATCTTCGCGCGCCCGGCTCCACCCGAGGGGACCGTCCGCCTCGTGGGCCGCGACGCCGCCATGGACATCTTCCCGGCGCTCTACGACCGGGTCCGGGTGGAGACACCGGGGATGGTCCGGCGCAGTGAGACATGGTGGCGCTGGCTGACGCTCCACGACACGGACCACGCGCGCGGCGCGAACGGCATGAAGTTCCTCGCCGTCTACGAGGCCGGCGGAAACGTGGAGGGAACCGCCATCTACCGGGTCAAGCCCGACTGGGATGACCGGGGCCCGAATGGCCGACTGGTCGCGATCGAGGTCCTCGCGAGCACCCCGCGGGCGACCCGCGACCTCTGGAGCTGGCTCCTTAC
The DNA here is from genome assembly GCA_025351245.1 of Chloroflexota bacterium. Lineage (GTDB taxonomy): Bacteria > Chloroflexota > Limnocylindria > Limnocylindrales > CSP1-4 > CTSoil-043. The sequence goes on from JANXWH010000129.1 coordinate 420, forward strand.
CCTGGACCTGGTCACGCAGGTTCGGGCCGTTCGAGCACCCGTTCCGCACCCGCTCCAGCTGCTTCTCGCGGAGCCGCGGCGGCTGGGATTCACGGTCGGCGACGCGATCTGGCTCCGCGTCGTGGACGTCCCGGCCGCGCTGGCGGCACGGACGTACGGGCGCCCTGGCACGCTCGTGCTCGAGGTCCGCGACCCGTTCTGCCCGTGGAACGCCGGTCGCTGGCGTCTCGCGGCGGGCGAGGACGGGCGGGGAGTCGTCGGGCCAACGACCGCCATGCCGGACGTGACGCTGGATGCGGGCGATCTCGGCGCAACCTACCTCGGCACGTTCCGGTTCTCGGACCTTGCGCGGGTCGGGCGCATCGCGGAGGGCACCGCCGGGGCGCTCCTCCGCGCCGACGCTCTCTTCGCGGCCGCGCGCGCACCCTGGTGCAGCACGATGTTCTGAACGCCGACGCAGCCGGCGCCGCCATGCCGGCGTCTGCTGTGGGGCGCTGTCAAGGAGCGGAGCGACGAATGCCACCGATCTGGCGAGCGGCCAGCACCTACATCGTCTATTTCGTGGCCGTGGGGGCGGCCTTCCCCTACCTGCCGGTTCACTACCGAGCGCTCGGCCTGGACCTGGGCACGATCGGGCTGCTGGCAGCGCTCTCCGCGGCCACGCAGCTGGTTGCGGCCCCGGCCTGGGGCGCCATCGCGGACCAGTTCGGACGCTCGCGGCTGACGCTGCCTGCGGCGGCGATCGTTGCCGCGGCAGGCGCGCTCGCGCTGGCCCTCGCCAGGGAGCCGATCGCGGTGACGGCCGCCGTCGTCGCCCTCTCGGTCGGGCTGGCGGGCATCAGCCCCGTCCTCGACGCCCGCACGATAGAGCTGCTCGGGACGGACCGGGCGCGCTACGGTCGAGTGCGCGCCTGGGGATCCGTCTCGTTCGTCGTCTCGGCTGCGGTCTGCGGGCCGCTCATCGATGCCGGGGGCACCGGGGCGCTCTTCCTTGTCTACGTCCCCGGTCTCGCGCTGACCGCGGTCATCGCGCTCAGCGTGCCGCGGCGCGCCACGAAGCGGCATGCAAGCCTGCGCCTCGGCACATCCCAGCTCATCCGGCAACCGCGGATGGGGCGCTTCCTCGTCGGTTCGCTGATGGTCTGGGCGGCCCTGGCCGCCGTCAACGGGTTCTACTCGATCCAGGTGGTCGCGCTCGGCGGCGGAGCGTCACTCGTCGGGCTGGCATGGGTGGTGGGGGCGCTCGTCGAGATCCCGATCATGTGGACGTTCCCGCGCCTGTCCGCGCGGTTCAGCGCGGAGCGGCTCCTGGTGACGGGCGGCGCGATCTTCGCGGCCCGCAACCTCCTGGCGGCCCTGGCGCCGAACGGAGCCGTTCTCGTGGCGATCGCACCGCTGGAGGGGGCCGCGTTCGGCCTCTTCTTCGTCGGCGGGGTCGGCTTCGTTGCCGCACGGGCGCCGGCCGGCCTCGCCGGAACCGCCCAGGGCATCTTCTCCGCCACCACCGGCCTGGCCGCGATCCTGGGCACCGGCGCCGCCGGCCTGATCGCATCCGCGCTCACGATCCCGGGCATGTTCGCGGTTGCCGGCCTCGTTGGCGTGGTCGCCACGATCGTTGTCGCCGACGCCGTCCGGGGCGCCGGCCCCCCGGCCGCGGCCGACCCCATTGCCGTCCCCGGCGCCGTCTCCGCCCCCGATCCCGTCGCCTTCCATCCGCGGGCCGCCTCGCCGCCGGCACCCGTCGAGGAAGTTCAGACATGCGCGATCTCGTGACCTCGGCTCCGGGCGGCGCGCCCGTCCGGCCCGCCACGCTGGCGGCGCTGGCGGCGTGAGGCACGTGACCGGCGTCGGTGCGGGGCCGCGCGCCCGATAACCCAGGAGCAAGATCCCCTCTGGCGCATCCGGCCGCGATGTCGCAGGATGCGCGGACCGGCCGGGGGGCGCGTGGCGCCATCGCAGGGCCGGCGGACAACCGCGCGAGCGGGAGGGGACGACAGCATGCGCCTTCATTCATCAGGTCGGTTCCGTCCGATCGCGGCGTCGGCCGCGGCATTGGCGATCGTGGCGGCCGGGCTGATCCCGGCGGCCGTCGTGGCCCAGGACACCCACGTGGTCGGTGGCGCGGAGGTCTCCGCGGCGGTGCGCCAGGACGTGTCGCCGCCGCTGCGCGGCATGGCGCCCGCCTCGCCGACCGCCGCGCGGCTGAGGGAGCGGCCGCTCCGGCTGATCGGGTCCAACGGGCCGGACCAGGCGGACGGCGCGCTCCAGAAGACCGCCGGATCGGCCGCGGGGACGACCCCCGGGCTCGGGTTCGCGGGCGTCGGAAACGGTGACTATGGCTTCACCGATCAGTACGCCCCGCCGGACACGAACGGCGCCGTGGGACTGAACCAGTACGTCCAGTGGGTGAACACGAATTTCGCCGTCTTCGACAAGGCGACCGGAGCGATCGCGGCCGGGTTCCCGAAGCCCGGCAACACGCTGTGGCAGGGATTCGGCGGCGGCTGCCAGGCCAACAACGATGGCGATCCGATCGTCCAGTACGACAAGGTTGCCAACCGCTGGATCATGACCCAGTTCTCCGTCTCGACGACGCCCTACCTCCAGTGCGTGGCCGTCTCGACAACGTCGGACGCGACCGGCACGTACAACCGCTACGCGTTCAGCTACGGCACCACCCAGTTCCCGGACTATCCGAAGCTCGGCGTCTGGTCCGACGGCTACTACATCAGCTACAACATCTTCAACAACGGGACGTCGTTCGGGGGCGCCAAGGTCTGCGCGCTCGACCGCACGGCGATGCTGGCGGGCGCGGCGGCAACCCAGCAGTGCTTCCAGCTCTCGACCGCCTCCGGGGGGCTGCTCCCATCGGACCTCGACGGGACGACGGCGCCCCCGGCCGGCTCGCCGGCATACTTCATGAACTTCGGCTCGAACAGCCTCAACCTCTGGAAGTTCCACGTGGACTGGGCGAACGGTACCAACACCACGCTCGCCGGGCCCACGAACATCCCGGTGGCGGCGTTCACGCGGGCCTGCGGCGGCGGGGCCTGCATCCCGCAGCCCAACACCCGCCAGCAGCTCGACTCGCTCGCCGACCGGCTCATGTACCGGCTGGCGTACCGAAACCGCGCCGGGGTGGAATCGCTCGTCGTGAACCACACGGTGAAAGTCGGCGGGTCGAAGCGAAGCGAGATCGACGGCGTCCGCTGGTACGAGATCCGGAATCCGAACGCGACACCCACGGTGTTCCAGCAGGGAACCTTCGCCCCGGCCGACGGGACGAGCCGCTGGATGGGTTCGATCGCGATGGACAAGCAGGGCAACATGGCGCTCGGCTACAGCGCTTCGAGCTCGGCGGTCTTCCCGTCGATCCGGTACACGGGTCGCCTGATGACGGACGTTCCGAACACGATGCAGAGCGAGACCACGATCATCGCCGGCGGCGGCTCGCAGCTGGCGAACCTGTCGCGCTGGGGCGACTACAGCGCGATGACCATCGACCCGGTCGACGACTGCACGTTCTGGTACACGAGCGAGTACCTCAAGGGCAGTGGCACGTTCAACTGGAGCACCCGGATCGCGTCGTTCAAGTTCCCCGGCTGCCAGTAGCGGCCGGGCGTCGTCCGCCGGCGAACCTGGGCTACGTCCAGATCGTCGGCGGGCGGATCGACGCCCCGACGGACCCCGCGAGGCGCTCCAGGAGCGCCCACCAGTCGTAGCGGCTCGTCACCTCCGACGCGCGGAGCGTGACGAGCCGTTCCGGCGCCACGAGCGTCGGCAGGACGCGATCGAGGATCGCTTCCACCTCGTCGCGGAACGCATCGTTCGTGCTCCGGACTCCGTCCGCCTGGAGCTCGATGTCGGGGAGCAGCCGGACGACCAGGTCATAGGTGCCGGACCAGCTCCGGACCAGCGCCTCGACCGCATAGCGGTCGGCTCCGCCGCACGCCCGCAGGTAGTAGGCGAAGTTGTCCATCACACCGCGATCGGTCACGAGGATGTCGGCCTTGCGGGCCAGCTCCAGCTCCTGCCGGATCTGCGAGACGAGGACCCAGAGCTGCGCCTCGCCGGTGGCTCCCTCATTGATTCCGAGCGGGTTGTCGCGCACGACCTCGCGCGCGAGCTCCGCGGAGCAGCCCGCCCGCTGGACGGTGGCCGCGAACGCCAGCACGGCGCTCGTCTTGCGAATCCCGTGGGAGCCGATGAAGGCGACCTTCGCGGAGCGCGGCCAGCGCGACGGCGCCCCCGGGACGGGCGCGGGCGAGGCGGCGGGCTGGCGGGCGGTCCTGGCTCGGGGCATCGCCGCCAAGGGTAGGCCGCCGGACGTTGTCGTGCGGGTCGCCCGTGGCACCGCGCGGCCGCATCACCGCGGGCGAGCGGGTCGCGCGGCCGCGCGCCCTACCGCAGCGGCAGCCGGGTCCGCGTCGGCCGGGTCCGCGTCGGCCGGGTCCGCGTCGGCCGGGTCCGCGTTGGCCGGACCGTCAGGCGGCCTGCACGCCATCGATGGAAGAATCGGTCGCCCCCGGTTGGACTGGAATCCGGGATCAGCGTCGACTCCAGTCCGACACGTCGCGGTCGCCCCTGCTCGTATTGCACAGGCTGATCCCGACACGTCGCCCCTGCTCGTGTGCGTGGCCGGCCCGTCGCCCCTGCTCGTGTTGCGTGGACGGCAACTAACCGCCGGTGTCGGCCGACGAACCGCGTGTGCGGGCTCCCAGCGGGTCCTCCCGGACGGATCCGCTGGCTCATTGGCCCCGAATGTTGCGTCACAGGCAGCAAACGCCCCCTGGAGCTCGACCGGGGGCGTCACGGGGTCGGTCCGGGCGCGGCGCGTGCCCGATCTGTTGCCGCGTGCGCAACGGCCGCCAGCCCAACGGGCGCCGGGCACGGGGCACGGGGCGCCGGGCGCCCGAACGCCGGCGCCGGCCGGCGCAACGGCGAGCTCGGCACAGGCACCGGGCACCGGGCACCGGGCGTCGACCCGTGCCGCCGCCTGTTGCACCGTCCCGAGCCCGACCCCGAAGCGC
>JANXWH010000123.1 GCA_025351245.1 Chloroflexota bacterium
CAGCGGCGAGCAGGACCGCGCGCCACAGGTGGCGCGGACGGCCGACCCGGCGTGCCGCCGGGCGCGGGACCGCGACGGCGGCCGAGACCCGCCGCTCGATGGCCGCGAGTTGCGCGGGCGTGGGGTCTGCGCCAAAGGCCCGCTCGAGGCGTGCCTCGAGATCGAGCAAGGTAGGCGGGATGAGCGCGTCAGCGCCCGGTCGAACGGACACCGTAGGCCTCCTTGAGCGCCGTGAGCCCACGGCTTACGAGCTTCTGACTTGCCGCCTCGCTCTTGCCGAGGACATCCCCGATCTCCCCGGCGGTCAGACCGGCTGCGAAGCGAAGGACGATCGCATCGCGTTGATCGGGTGGAAGCGCGGCCACTCGTCCGCGCAATTCGGACGCGGCTTCATCCGCGACGAACCGCGCCTCCAGCCCTTCGTCGGGATCGGGCGGCGGTTCGGGCCTCGGCGCGGCCAGACGACGACGTCCGTGGTCGATCGAGGCGTTGCGAGCGATACCGACGAGCCACGCGCGGACGCCCGCGCCACCGGGCCGGTAGCGCGCGATCGCGACGAAAGCCCGCTCGAAGGTAAGCGCCGTCAGGTCGGCCGCGTCGTCCCCGTCGGTCGTCCGGGTCCGCAGGTAGCGGTACACCGGGCTCCGGTGCCGCACGTAGAGCGCCTCGAACGCCGCGGTGTCGTTCCGGGCGGCGAGAGCGAGATCGTCGTCACGATCGAGGCTCGTCGTCGTGTCGCGGGACATGTACGCGAGCCGTTCCATCCGGGCCGTCCCTCTCGTGCGGGTTCGTCACCTTGTACTACGAGCGAGAGGACGGCATCCGGACAAGGGGAGCCGCTGGGGCTCGAGATCTCTTACAAGGCGTGGCTCCGGAACGACACCCCGAACTGTAGGCGGGTTGGGGATGTCACCTGTGGCATGAGCGCTCCTGTCCGAGTCGACAGCAGCACCAATCGCGGTAGCCTGGAGACCGACCCGGTCGATGTGATGACCGATCCGTCGGGAGCGATCCCCTACGCGTCCACTGACAAGACCTTGATTATCGACGCAAAGAACATCCAGCGAAGAGTGCCTGCGAGCTGCCAGGCGCCGATCGCTTTCACGGTCCGCGCCGTTGGACAGTCCGAGCGCCGTGATCTTCGCCAGGCTGCGGCGCGGAAGCCACCAACAACGTGCCCGGATGGTGCGCCGGGCCAGGTGGACGGCAACAACCCGCAGGCTGCACCCGGCAGCGAGCCGACCCGTCGCCCAGGGCGATCCGCATCGCGTACAGTCCGCTGGTGCGATCGTGTGACCCCGGACCGACTTCAGGTTGGACGCTCGCGGTGGTCGCGCTGGTCGCGGCGCTGATCGCCACCGCCTGCGGCTCGACCGCCCCACTCCCGTCGCGTCCCGCGGCGGGAGGATCCCCTGCCAGTGCCGCGCCCAGCGCGATCGTGGCCCTGCCCTCGGCCACCCCACTTCCGACCCTGGCGACTCCTCCCCCCGTGTACTGGAGCGACTGCGGCGGCGGCTTCGAGTGCGGGATCGTCGACGTGCCCCGGGACTACGCCGACCCGGCCGGCCCCGCCGTGGGACTCGCGCTGATCCGGCTACGGGCGAGTGATCCGACGCATCGCATCGGCTCGCTCGTGGTGAACCCGGGCGGGCCTGGCGCGAGCGGTAACGACTTCGTGCGGCAGGATGCCACCGCGATCTTCTCACCGGAGATCCTCGCCCGGTTCGACATCGTCGGCTTCGACCCTCGGGGGGTGGGGTCGAGCACCCCCATCCACTGCCTGGACACGCTCGACCATTTCATCCCGCTGGACGCGACCGCGGCCACCCCGGCCAGCCTGGCCGACCTGCTCGACGGCGCGAAAGCGTTCGCCCAGCAGTGCGGGCAGCGCAACGCCGACCTCCTGCCGCATCTCTCGACGGCGGACGTCGCCCGCGACCTCGACCAGATCCGCGCGGCGGTCGGGGATGAGCGGCTGACATACTTGGGGTTCTCCTACGGGACGCTCATCGGCGAGGACTACGCCTCGCTTTTCCCGACCCACATCCGCGCACTCGCCCTCGACGGCGTGGTCGACCCGAGCCTCGGCGAAGCCACGTTCCGCGAGAACCAGGCCGTCGCGTTCGAAGGAGCGCTCGACCGGTTCCTGGCCGACTGCGCGGCCCACCCCACCTGCGCCTTCTACTCCGGAGGCCGGCCGGGATCGGCGTTCGACGCCCTGATGCGCCAGATCGAGCGGCACCCCGTGGCCACGCCGCGCCTGACGAACCGCGAACCCGTCGGGCCGACGCAGGCGTGGGGCGCCGTTACCCAGTCGCTCTACGCGCAGGCCGCGTGGCCCGTGCTCGCCGCCGCGCTCGCACAGGCGCGGGCGGGTGACGGGAGCCTCCTGCTCATCCTCGGCGATCCGCTCCGTGGCCGCAGCCCCAACGGCTCGTACTCCAACCTCATCGACGCCTACGACGCCGTCACCTGCCTCGACTGGCCGTCGCCCCGTGACCCCGCTGCCTACAGCGCGATGGCCACGCGGTTCACCGCGGTCGCGCCGCGCGTCGGGCGGCTGCTTGCGTTCAACGACGTCGAGTGCGCCTACTGGCCTGTGCCCCCTGCGCGGGTCCCCGCCCCGGTCGCGGCACCCGGAGCGCCACCGATCGTCCTCGTGGGCTCGACCGGCGATCCGGCCACGCCGTATGCCTGGGCGCAGGACGTCGCGCGGCAGCTCTCTTCCGCCGTCCTCGTCACGCGCGTCGGCGAAGGACACACCGGGTACCTCGTGAGCGCGTGTGTGCGCGACACGATCGACGCCTACCTCCTCGACCGATCCGTACCCAGGGTGGGCCTGCGCTGCACTCGCTGAGGGCGCTCAGCCGGTGCCTCGGCCTGCGCGCCGGTGGGTGATGCCTCGCCGTGGTGACGACGATCGAGCAGCGCGCGGCGCAGGTTGGCGATGCCGCGCTGAAGATGAAGCAGCCGATCGCCCGTCGCCCGGATGCGCCAGCCATCGTCATTCCCCTGCTGCGCATGTCGGCCGTTGAGAGCGCCTTCACCCTCGGGATCCGTCTCCACATCGGCGAGCTACCGATCCTCTGGAACTCCGCTGGTCAGGAGTTCAAGCCCGACTTGATCGTCATCGAGTCCGAGGGGATCCATTGGGTCGTCGAGGTCAAGATGGACAAGGAGATGGAGTCAGAGGACGTCAAAGGGAAGCGCGAGGCCGCCAGGCGATCGGCCAACTACGGCAGCTCCGATGAGAAGGTCCGCGTCACATGGCGGTATCTGCTTGTCTCGGAGTCCGATGTGGACACGGCGAAGGGATCGTGGAGTGCACCCGCCAGGCTCGGCGGCGAGCAGGTCCGGCCGCGGGTTCGTCGCTACGGAGGCCGCCAACACGCGGCAGCCCGCCGAGCTCAGCCCGCCAGCGTTGGGTGCGTCATCTCCGCCGGGATCACCCAGGCGTCGAACTCGTCGGCCGTGAGGAAGCCGGAGGCGACCGCCGCAGCGCGCAGGGTGGAGCCCTCGTGGTGGGCCGTCTTCGCGATCTTCGCGGCCTTGTCGTAGCCGATGTGCGGCGCGAGCGCGGTGACGAGCATGAGCGAGCTGGCCACGTGGTCGGCGATCCGCTCCTCGTCGGCTTCGAGGCCCTCGACGCAGTGCTCGCGGAATGAGCGGCAGCCGTCGGTGAGGAGCTCGATCCCATGGAGGAGGTCGTGGGCGATGATCGGCTTGAAGACGTTCAGCTCGAAGTTGCCCTGGCTGCCGGCGATCCCGATCGCGACGTCATAGGCCATCACCTGGACTGCGACCATCGTGAGCATCTCGCTCTGGGTCGGGTTCACCTTGCCCGGCATGATCGAGGAGCCCGGCTCGTTCTCCGGCAGGCGCAGCTCGCCAAGGCCGGCCCGCGGTCCGCTCCCGAGCCAGCGGACGTCGTTGGCGATCTTCATCAGGCTGGTGGCGAGCGTCTTGAGGGCGCCCGACGCGAAGACGGTCGCTTCCTGGCCGGCAAGCGCGGCGAACTTGTTCGGCGCGGATGCGAACGCGAGGCCGGTCAGCTCCGCTATCCGGGCCGCTGACCGCTCCGCGAACTCCGGATGGGCGTTGAGCCCGGTCCCCACGGCGGTGCCGCCGAGGGCAATCTCGTGGAGGCCGGGCAGGATGGCCCGCAGGCGGGTCGTGTCGCCGTCGAGCATCGCGACGTAGCCGGAGAACTCCTGGCCGAGGGTCAGCGGGACCGCGTCCTGGAGGTGGGTCCGGCCGATCTTGACGATCCCCATCCACGCCTGCGCCTTCACGTCCAGCGCGTCTCGCAGGGCGGCGACCGACGGGATCAGCCGCTCCTCGACCTCCGTCGCGACGGCCACGTGGAGCGCTGTCGGGAACGTGTCGTTCGACGACTGGCTCATGTTCACGTGGTCGTTCGGGTGGATCGGGGTCTTGCCGCCGCGGCTGCCGGTGGCGAGCTCGTTCGCGCGTCCGGCGATCACCTCGTTGACGTTCATGTTCGACTGGGTGCCCGAGCCGGTCTGCCAGACGCGGAGCGGGAATTCCGCGGCGAGCGTCCCGTCGATGACCTCGCCCGCGGCGCGGACGATCAGGTCGCGCTTCTCGGCGGGCAGCAGGCGCAGGTCCGCGTTGACCTCGGCCGCGGCGCGCTTGAGGATGCCGAAGGCCCGGATGATCGGGACCGGCATCGTGTCCCGGCTGATCGCGAAGTGGTGGAGCGATCGCTGCGTCTGGGCGCCCCAGTAGTGGTCGGCCGGGACCTCGATCGGGCCCATGGAATCGGACTCGGTGCGGGTGGCGGCAGGTGCGTGGGGGTCGACGGCGGTCATCTCGGTGTCCCTCGGGTGCGTCGTGCTCGGGTCCAGCGTACGCCTGCCGGGGCAGCGCGGAAGACCGTCCGTCGGGGGCGGCACTGCGACGCGGTCGCATGTGGACGTTCTCATCCTGCTCCTGACATCGCCATGGGGTCCATGTGCCTCAATCCGGGCACCGGCCGATGAGCGGCCCCGTCACCCGAGGAACATCCCGATGGCCTTCGTGATCGCCGCCCCCTGCATCGACCACCTTGACCAGGCCTGCGTCGCCGTCTGCCCCGTCGATTGCATCTCGCACGACCCGGCCGCCGACCGCAAGGCCTACATCGACCCGGAGGGCTGCATCGAGTGCGGCGCCTGCGAGTCTGCCTGCCCCCAGGGAGCGATCATGCTCGACCGCCGGTTGCCCCCGGCGTGGGCCGCCTTCGCGGAGATCGATCGCGGCTGGTGGATCGACCCGGAGTGGGCCCGCGACGCGGTCGACGCGCAGGCCGCCTGATGGTCACCGAGATCGCCGGCCGGTCCATCGCCGCCGGCCGGTCGATCGCCGACGGCCCGCGCGGCGTGCGGCGGGCACCCGACCTGGCCGACAACGCGGTCCTTGTCGCACGCGAGCTGCTGAGCCCGACGGTCGCGCGACTGTTCGTCCGCCCGGACGCGGGCGTCGGGGCGTTCGTGGCCGGGCAGTACTTCGCGCTGGGCGTGCGGGTGGATGACCGTGTCGTCCAGCGGCCCTACTCCACCGCCAGCGACCCGGCAGCCGCGGACGCTCACGAGTTCCTGGTCCGGCGGGTGCCCGACGGCGCGCTCACGCCGCGGCTCTGGGCGCTCCCCGTCGGGGCCCGCGTCCGGGTGGGGCCGCCGAAGGGCGCATTCACCCTGGTCGCCGGCGATCAGCGGCCACACCTGTTCGTGGCCACGGGCACCGGCCTCGCACCGTTCCTCGGGATGCTCCGCACGCTTGCCCGGCGGCCGAACCCGCCGCGGACCATCCTCCTCCACGGCGCGGCCCGGGCGGAGGACCTGGTCTGTCGCGACGAGATCGCGGCCCTGGCGGCCGGCGGCCTGCCGCTGACGTATGTCCCGACCGTCTCGCGACCCGACGACCCGGCGAACCGGGGCTGGCACGGGCGGACGGGGCGCGCGGAGACGGTGCTCGTCTCGGTCCTCCGGTCCGCCGACGTGCCGCCGGGCGGCCTCGCCGCGTATCTCTGCGGAAACCCCGGGATGGTGGCCGCCGCGGAGATCGCGCTGCTCGCCCACGGGGTGGCGCCGGGCGACATCCACGCCGAGCGCTATTGGACGGCGCCCGGCGACGCGAGCGCACCCGGCCGGACGCTGGACACGGGCCGATCGTGAAGGACGCGGGCTGACGCCGCCCGAACGCGGCGCGGGTCAGGGACGGGCTCGGACCGGGACCGGATCGCCGGGCTTCGTCGGCTTCGCCTCCGGCACGACGGCCGGCACTCCCTCGTCGCCCGGGAGGGCCGGCAGGAACGCCGCGAGGCCCACCAGGAGGGCGGTGGTCTTCAGGTCGAGCCAGGCAAGCGCCAGGGTGCCGGCGACGATCACCGTCCATGGACGATTCGTGCGGGCGCCCCAGATCACGAGCAGCGCCGCGGCGAGCACCCGGGCGACCGTCGCCACGGGGGCGGGCCGGCTCTGGACGGACAGGATCGCGCGCGGCCAATCGAACCAGAGCCCCGGGGCGATGGCGAACGAGACGCCGACGATCAGGGCCGTCGCGCCCAGCGCGATCGCCAGGTTCCTCCACTCGCGCCGGGCGACGAACCAGAGCAGCCCAATTCCCGGCGTCACCTTCGTGAGGAGCACGAACGACCAGGCCGCTGGCTTCCGGAACCCCACCACCATGGCGGCCGCCAGCAGGATCTCGATGTTGCCGAGGTATGCGTCCCAGACCAGCGGGAAGAACACGAGCAGCGCCAGGGTCCACCGCCGGCCGAGCCACGCCAGGACCAGCGCGAGGAAGGCGAACCAGCCGATCGCGAAGACCGGCCACGGCAGCACGTGGAAGAGCGAGAAGAGCTGGGCGATGGCCGGGCTGTAGCGGAACGCGCCGTACTGGTCCGGGCTGAAGTCGAAGTGGTACGGCGCCTTCGGGTCCACAGACCAGTAGGCGTACGTGTCGTAGGCCACCCATGACCCGCCGAACGTCGCGAACCACGCGAGCACGGCGATGCCGGCCAGCGAGAGCCGGTCGCGAAGCACGACAAGGTCCAGCTGACCGAAAAGCTCCAGCGCACGCGTGGGGAGTCCGCGAACGCTAACCCCCACGCGTGCCGCGGCGCGAAGGCCGGACACGTCGTTCACCGAATGGCAGCCGAATCGAGCCGCCCTCGACGGTCCGATCGGTCAGTCGAAAGTCTACCGCGCCGGCGGCCCGGGTTCGCAACCGGCTGCCCACGTTCGCACGAAGCGGCCCGGGTTCGCAACGGGCAGCGTGGCGTTGGCATCCCGCGCGACTGCCGTACACTGCCTGCTGCCGGGCGATCGCGTGATCGCGGCATCATCGAGGGACGAATGACAAAGGACACCCGGGGCCGGCCGGCGCCGGCGCGGACGCGGGGGATGCGCTAGGTGCCGCCCCGCAAGCGCAAGATCACCTACCCGCCTGCCCGAACAGCCAACCGGCCGGGACCGCCGCCGGGACTTGCCGGCGAGCCGTATGTTCGCCCGACGGTCGTGGCGATCGATCTCTCGGCACGGGCCGGCCGGCCCGGACTCGCGGTCGGTGATCGCGTCCGAATCGGCGGCAGCGGGCTTTACGCCGGCGAAGCAGCCGTGATCGAGCGCTTCAGCAACGGGGCCATCCCGGCGGCCGAGGTCCGGACCGAGGCGGGACGCACGCGCCAGGTCCGCACGATCGACCTGCAGCCGATCCCGCCCGAGAGCTGATCCCCGCGGGAGGCACAGGGCCCGACCTTTCCCGGCGCCAGGGTGATCACAGCGGCCAGGGCTGGATCACCGGTGCCGCGCCGAGGGCTTCCGGCGGCCAGCGCTCCTGCTAGCGGCTGCGGCGACGCGCCACGGGGGAGTAATACGGCTGCACGGGCCTGACCAGCGCAGACGGCGTGAACGCCGGCGTTGCCAGGGCCTTCTCCGCCGCTGCGGCCTGCCGCGCGGCGAGCCGCAGGGCGGCGAGCGCCCACTCGACGTCGCCCTTGACTTGCGGGGGCACCCGACGGCGAGCGGACCGCAGGACCTTCGCCGCGGCTTCCCTCTCGCCCTGTTGCCCGACCCGCAGGATGACCCGGACTGCGAACGCGGCGAGCACGCCGCTGCTCAGCCACGGCTCCACGCCGTCGATCGCCCGCTTGCCGAAGGGGGCGATCTGGTCTCGCCAGAGGATCCGGCGATCGGGCGCGGCCACTTGAGCTTCTTCCAGGAGACTGGCGAGTTGCATGGGACCCTCCCAGGTCAATCAGCGAGCGCGGCGATCATCCTCGACGCCACCGGGGCTGGCGGCAGCCGGAAGCGGAACACCCACGCTCCATGCTGGGGCTCGTGCGGCCGCGGCACCCGTCCGCCGACGTGATGGTCAAGGTCCACCCGGTCAATGCGCCCCTCGTACTCGTTGAGCACGTGCGGCGGACGCTGGTAGAGCCAGGACACCCACGCCATGTCCCCGTGGGGCAGGACGTGCGCCGAAATGAGGGCCAGCGGCGACCCATCCGCGGTTGCCAACGAGAGCTCGGGCACCGACGCCAGGCGAACATTCGGGCGACTTCGGATGCGGACCAGCCCGGTGACGCGGGCGAACTCGCCCACGACCACGAACGAGAGCAGCGTGATCTCGATATCGCTGCAGTCGACCGTGCTGTTGACGGCGAATGCCCACGACCTGGCGGGAGGCGGCACCCGCTCTGCGACCTGCCCGAGTGGCCCAACAGGCTCGTGCATGATCAGATCATAGGAGGTCATTCTGTTTCTTGCAACATTCAGCAGTTGCGCTGGTCGGGCCGGGCGGATAGTGTTTCCCGCATGGTTGGCAACCAGCGGCGCGATGACCCCGAGGGGCTGCGGCAGTTCAAGGCCGAGTTCTTCAAGGCGCTTGCCCACCCGATGCGGATCCGGATCCTTGAGCTGCTCCACCAGGGCCCGCTGAGCGTCGGGCAGCTCCAGGAGGCAGTCGGGGCGCCCTCTTCGTCGATCTCGCAGCAACTGGCCGTCCTGCGCAGCCGCAACATCGTGGCCACCGAGCGACGCGGCACCACCGTCATCTACCACGTCCGCGATGTGGATCTGTTCGAGCTGCTCGACGTGGCGCACCGCATCTTCAACGGCCACCTGTCGGACACGATCGACCTGCTTCGGCTGGTCGACGCCGAGCCCGTTGGGGCCGACTCGAGATAGTTCCGCGCCCCTCGCGGCAGCTCCCGTCAACTCCGCCATGCCGCAGAACTCGACGACGGCACGGAGAGCCGCACGGACGACCGCCATCTGGCGGCCCTCCTTTGTACACTCGCCGGCGTAGCCGACGCCGCGCGGATGCGTGCGCGCCGGGCCCCCGGAGGTACCCACGATGACGGTGAGCGAGCACGCAGGTCTGCCGGCCGAACGGTCGCTCCTGGTCGACGTCGATCGCCTCGTCGGCGCCTACTACGATCGCCGGCCTGATGTCGCGGTCCCGTCGCAGCGGGTCGCGTTCGGGACATCGGGGCATCGCGGATCGTCGCTCACGACCTCGTTCAACGAGGCGCATATCGTCGCCATGAGCGCGGCGATCTGCCGGTACCGCCGCCGCGAGGGGATCGACGGCCCGCTCTTCCTGGGCCGCGACACGCACGCGCTCTCCGAGCCGGCGTTCCGGACCGCCATCGAGGTGCTGGTCGCCGACGGCGTCGACATCCTGGCCGACAGCGGCGACGGCTACACGCCGACGCCCGCGATCTCGCATGCGATCCTCGCCCACAATCGCGGGCGACAGCAGGGCCTGGCCGACGGCATCGTCGTGACGCCTTCGCACAACCCGCCCGCGGACGGCGGCTTCAAGTACAACCCACCGACCGGTGGACCGGCCGATGCGGCGATCACCGGCGCGATCGAACGCGAGGCGAACGAGATCCTCGCCGGCGGGCCCGGCGACGGCCTCGCGAGCGTGCGCCGGGAGCCCTTCGAGCGCGCTCGCCGGGCCGCTGGCACCTACGACTTCATGGGGACGTACGTCGCGGACCTCGGCTCGGTCGTCGACATGGACGCGATCCGCGCCTCGGGCCTCCACCTGGGCGTGGATCCGCTCGGCGGCGCGAGCGTCGCGTACTGGGGCGTCATCGGCGAGCGCTACGGCCTGGACCTGACCGTCACGAACGACCGCGTGGACCCGAGATTCGCGTTCATGACCGTCGACTGGGACGGCAAGATCCGGATGGACCCGTCATCGCCGTACGCGATGGCAAGCCTGGTAGGCCTCAAGGACCGGTTCGACCTCGCGTTCGCCAACGACACCGACGCGGACCGGCACGGCATCGTCACGCGCAGCACCGGCCTCCTCAACCCGAACCATTTCCTGTCGGCCGCGGTCGCCTACCTGTTCGGTGGCGGTCGCCACTGGCCGGATGAGGTCGCCGTCGGCAAGACGCTCGTCTCGACGAGCATGCTGGACCGCGTGGTTGCATCGCTCGGCAGGCGCCTGTTGGAGGTCCCGGTCGGATTCAAGTGGTTCGTGGACGGGCTGCTGGACGGGAGCATTGGCTTCGGCGGGGAGGAGAGCGCGGGGGCCTCGTTCCTGCGCCGCGACCGCTCCGTCTGGACCACCGATAAGGACGGGCTGATCGCGTGCCTGCTGGCCGCCGAGATGACCGCGCGCGCCGGCCGCGATCCGGGCGAAGCCTACCGCGAGCTGACCGGGAAGTTCGGGTCGCCGGCCTACCGGCGGATCGACGCCCCGGCCAGCCCGGAGCAGAAGGCCGTCCTGGCGCGGCTCTCGCCCCAGCAGGTCGCGGCCACGGAGCTCGCCGGCGAGCCGATCACGGCGACCCTGACCACGGCGCCCGGCAATGGCGCCCCGATCGGCGGCCTGAAGGTCGTGACGGAGCACGCCTGGTTCGCCGCGCGCCCGTCCGGGACGGAGAACGTCTACAAGGTCTACGCGGAGAGCTTCCTGGGCGAGGAACACCTTGCCCGCGTGATCGAGGAGGCCCAGGCCGTGGTGGCCGAGGCGCTGAGATAGGAATCCGCGTCAGTACGCGCGCGTGCCGGCGGGGCCGCAGGCGGCAAGGATGAACGGCAGCGCGGCAATCGCGAACGGCAGGATCCGCCGCATCCGGGCTCGAATGGCCATCGGGCACCTCCTGGGCGTGGATACGCTCGGCCGGGCGCGCCCGGTTTCGGGGCGCTCCCGGTTTCCGGGGCGCACGAACCCCGGCGGGACCCGCCGAGGTCGCAGAATGGATCGACGACGTCGAAGGAGGAGCGCACATGAAATGGGTCACCCGCGAACACCCGAAGACCGACCGGATCGCCTGCCCGTGGCTCATCCGCACGTTCATCGATCCGGCGGCCGAGATCGTCTACCTGCCCGCGGACCAGGTCCTCGCCTTCGCCGAGCGCGAGGGGGCGATCAGCTTCGACGCCTCGGGCGCCCGGTACACCCATCGCGACGGCCTCTGTTCGTTCGAGGTCCTCGTCGAGGAGTACAGGCTGAGCAGCGACCCGGCGCTGGCCCTGCTCGCGCGCGTCATCCACGGGGCCGACGTCTCGGAGGACCGCGACGTCACGCCGCAATCCCGCGGCTTGCTCGCGATCGCTGACGGCTTCTCGTACCTCGACCTGCCCGACGAGCGTCAGCTCGAGCTGGAGCTCCCGGTCTACGACGCGCTCTACGCCTGGGCGCGGCGCGAGATCGCCCGAAGAGCGGACTGAGCACGTGGCAGGGCGCTCCGCGAACGGCGTGCTGACCCGCGACGGCCGCCTGCTCTTCGGGACCCGGATCGCGCGGCTCTTCGGCTACGGCTTCCTGTCCGTCGTGCTCGTCCTCTACCTCGTGGAGATCGGCTTCGGGGCGCTCCAGGTTGGCCTCCTCCTGACACTGACCCTCGCGGGTGACGCGGCCATCAGCCTGTGGCTCACCACGCACGCCGACCGGATCGGCCGGCGGCGCGTCCTGCTCGCCGGGGCCGGGCTCATGGTCCTCGCCGGGATCGCATTCGTCCTTTCGCGCGACCTCTGGGTCCTCATCCTGGCCGCGACCATCGGGGTCATCAGTCCCAGCGGCAACGAGGTCGGTCCGTTCCTCGCCGTCGAGCAGGCTGCCCTGTCGCAGACGGTCGCCGACCGGCAACGGACGCGGGTCTTCGGCTGGTACAACCTCGCGGGATCGTTCGCGACCGCCTGTGGGTCGCTGGCGGCGGGGCTGCTCGGCGGGACGCTCCAGGGGGCCGGCGCCAGCACGCTCGACAGCTACCGCGTCATCATCGCGGGCTACGCGCTCATCGGCGTGACGCTGGCGGTCCTGTTCGCCACCCTGTCGCCCGCCATCGAGGTGCCGCGGGCTGCCGACGTGTCGGTCGCCCGACGCCTTGGCCTGCACCGTTCGCGTGGCGTGGTGGCCCGCCTGTCTGTGCTCTTCGGCCTGGACGCGTTCGCCGGCGGCTTCGTCATCCAGAGCATCGTGAGCTATTGGCTCCACACCCGGTTCGGCCTGCCGGTCGGCGCGCTCGGGGCCGTCTTCTTCGGAGCGAACGTCCTGGCGGGGATCTCCGCGCTCCTGGCGGCTCGGCTGGCCGCGCGCTTCGGCCTGATCAACACGATGGTCTTCACCCACCTGCCCTCCAACGTCCTGCTGATCGCCGTCCCGTTCATGCCCACGGCGCCACTCGCCGTTGCCCTCCTCCTCGCGCGGTTCAGCATCAGCCAGATGGACGTGCCGGCCCGGCAGTCGTACACCATGGCCGTCGTCGACCCGGACGAGCGCTCGGCCGCTGCGGGCGTCACGGGGATCGCGCGCAGCGTCGGCGCGGCCGTCTCACCCTCGCTCGCAACGCCGCTCGTGGAGGCAGCCGGCCTGGCCGCCCTCCCGTTCGTGATCGCAGGGAGCCTCAAGATCGCGTACGACCTGCTCCTCTACCGCTCCTTCCGGGCCCATCGGCCGCCCGAGGAACAGACATCCGGGGCAGAACGCGACTGATCGCCGGAGCATTCGACATCGTCATGACGCTCCCGCACCGACACCCTCCAGCACGGAGATCATCATG
This sequence comes from Chloroflexota bacterium, assembly GCA_025351245.1. Classification (GTDB taxonomy): domain Bacteria; phylum Chloroflexota; class Limnocylindria; order Limnocylindrales; family CSP1-4; genus CTSoil-043. The sequence continues at coordinate 13,031 of JANXWH010000123.1, forward strand.
TCGAGGGGCGCCGGCCGGCCCGTCCACGCCTCGAACGCGGCGGCACCCTGTCGGGCGAGCATCGGCAGCCCGCCCAGCGTGCGGTGTCCGCGTTGGCGGGCTGCCCGGAGGAACGCGGTGTCGGCAGCATCGGGGTTGAGATCGCAGACGACGACCGACGACGGCAGGCGGTCGAGCCGGACGGGCGGGACCTCGGCATCCCCGCCGCTTCCCATGCCGATCGGCGTGCAGTTCACAAGGATGTCGCACGCTGGGGGTTCGAGCTGGCCCGTCCACTCGATGCCGTCGACAGCAGCTCCCGTCCGGTCCCGGATCAGCTCCACGAGTGTCGTTCGCCTGTCCGATCCGCGGTTGGCGACGATGATCCGAACCGCGCCTGCGAGTGCGAGCTCGACCGCCACCGCCCGTGCCGCGCCCCCCGCGCCGAGCAGCACCACGGTGGAGCCGGCCGGGTCGATGCCCGTGTCTCGGATCGCGAGGAGGAACCCGAGCCCATCGGTGTTCAGTCCCACGAGTCGCCCGTCACTCTCGCGCCGGACCGTGTTCACCGCGCCACTGACCTCCGCCGAACGCTCCAGCCTGTCGAGCAGCGGCACGACGGCGACCTTGTGGGGGATCGTCAGGTTGAGTCCGTCGAACCCGAGCACTCGAGCCGCGGCCACAGCAGCCGGCAGGGCGGCGGCCTTAACGTGGATGTCGAGATAGCGCCAGTCGAGACCGGCCACCTCGAACGCGGCGTTCTGCATCCGTGAGGTCGGGTTGCCCGCGACGGGATCACCGAACAGGGCGACATACCGGGTCACGATGCCTCCGTCCATCACGCTCGGTCCCCACGGGCCGCTTCAGGCGACTCCGGCGACGAGCATGACGCTCGCATTCGGGGTGAGCTCGCCGGTCCGGACCGCGAACCGGCCGTTTCCGTTGGCCGCTTCAGATGACCACCGAGGTCCCGGAGGTTCGGCAACGACGGGATCGCCGGGTGGGGGTGGTGGTTCTCGTTCGTGTCCGTGGTGCACTCCCGTGGTCGCGAATGGTCGCCATGGCCGGCCGCCCGGCGCCGAGCCCGCCTTACCGCGCCAGGCGCTCCACGCGCATCGGCGGCCCAATGTGCAGGACCGGCACCGTCGCGCTCGCATCCTCCTCGGCGCAGAAGGCGATGTCCTCGGGCTGGCCAATCCGTCGAAGCGTTGCGCCGCCGTCGGACTGCTGCATCGCGGTCAGCAGGTCGGGAAAGCTGTCGCGGAGCCGGACCGCGGCCGCCGCCGCGTCAGTGAGCTCCGCCGCTTCGCCGCGCGCGCCAAGGATCTCGACGAGACGCGCGACGATGACTCCCGCGGCCACGGCGTCCTCGGCCACGAACCGCCGGTTCCGGCCCGCGCACACGATCTGGATCCCGCGCTCCCCGCCCCGGGCGAGCCCGTCCGCCGCAATCGCACAGGCACGCGCATTCCGCAGCGCGCCGACCAGGACGTGCGCACCGGTTCGCACGCGACCGAGGATTGCGGTCCCGTTTGTCGTGCACAGGACCACCGGGCGGCCGCGGAAGTCCGCCCGGATCAGCTGGCTCGGCGAGTTGTCGAAGTCGAACCCGACCGGCTTCCGCGCTTTGTGCTCGCCGGCAAGGAGTGCGCCGGTCGCCGCCGCCAGCCGCCGCGCGGCGATCACCGTGCCCGCCAGGAGGACGTCGCTGCAGCCCAGGTCGAGGAGGACGGTGAGCGTCGTGCTGGCCCGGATCTGGTCGATCACGACGAGGACGTCGGCCGCGGCCGGGGCAGCCTCTCCGGGCACGAGCGCAACATCGATCCGCACCGGACCAGTGTGCCAGCACGGACGAGTTCCGACCGAACGAGAACATCTGGCTTCTCGGGTACGCGGCCATGCGCGATGGATCGTTGACGACGCAAGGGCGTGTGGGAATGGTAGGGAGGAAATGAATTCCGACGTGGCCCCTCGCCGGTCAGGTGCCCAGCAGTCGCGCGTACAGCGCCTCGTAGGCATCCACCATGCGGCCCACATCGAAGCGCTCGAGCGCCGCCGCCTGGATCGCCGCCCGATCCAGCCCATCCAGTCGCTCATCGAAGAAGGCGAGCTGCCGCGCGTCGTCACCGATGAACCCATCGATCCCGTCGCGCAGGATCTCGGGGATCGCACCGGCGCGGCGGGCGAGGACCGGCGTGCCGCAGGCGAGCGCCTCGATGACGACCAGCCCGAACGGCTCCGGCCCCGCCGACGGGACGAGCGACGCCCGACTCCCCGCCACGAGCGCGTCACGGTCCGCCTCCGACAACTCCCCCAGGATCGTGACATCGGCGCGATCGAGCGCCGGCCCGATCACCGCGTCGCGATACTCGATTTCCATCGCCAGGGTCGGCGCCTTGGCCGCCACCATGAGTCGCCGGCCGGTCAGTCGAGCGATCTCGATCGCGTCAAGGAACCCCTTTTCGGGCGCTATCCGGCCGACGAAGCAGAAGTCCTGCCCCGGCGCCTCGGCCAGAGGAGGCGGATGGAAGGTCAGGCCGTGGTGGATGACGGTCCAGTCGGCCATCGGATGGACCCGTGCCTGGTCCCGGCTGATAGCCACCAGCCCGCGCCCGCCGCTGTGGAACGCATCGCGCGCCCACGGCAGGTCGAGCCGCCTGTGAAAGGTGGACACGACCGGGATCCGCGCGCGCCGGGCGAGCTCCAGGTTCCACGGATCGACATGGGCGTGGATGAGATCGAAACCGTCCTGCTGCTCCAGAACCAGCTCGACCGTCCGGCGGAACGACGAGGTGGGGTCGTCGCCGAGGCCGATCGGGCGAAGCGCCCGTGGGACCGTCGGAACGAGTCGGCCAGGCACCCTCGAATCGCCGCTCGCGAAGGTCGTGACCTGGTGGCCACGCCGATCAAGCTCACGAACCAGCTCGCCGACGATCCGCTCGGTTCCCCCGTAACCGATCGGTGGGACGGCCTCCAGGGGCGGAGCGACCTGGGCGATCCGCAGCGGCTGGCCGGCCCCACGCCCTGTCCGGGCGCTCATAGTCGGACGACGACCTCCAACTGCGCATCCTTGCGCAGAACCTCCGCGCTCGTCAGCCCGCGCCATCGATGCAGGAGGAGATCGCACGAGGCGTCGCCCACCCGGAGGCCGCGGATGACGACCTTGGTCAGGCCGGCCGGCAAGATCGGGCGGTCCAGGGTCAGCCGCCGGTTCGGAGCGTCCGCCTGCAGACCCAGCATCGTGCGGATCAGCATCAGGGCGGCACCGGCCGCCCAGGCCTGGGGCGAACAGGCCACGGGATAGGCGATCGGGGCGCCGGTCGACGCCCGGTCGAAGCCGCAGAATAGCTCCGGGAGTCGGAAGGCCGGGAAGTGCTGCGCGGCGGCCAGCATGCCGCTCGACAGGATGTCTGCGGCGTCGTCGAAGCCGTAGCGACGCAGGCCCGCGGCCGCGATCGCCGTGTCGTGCGGCCAGACGGTCCCCGTGTGGTAGCCGATCGGGTTGTAGCCGGGCTGGTCCGCCGCAAACGTTCGCAATCCCCACCCCGAGACCATCGCGCTCGATCCAAGCGCGGCGGCAACCGCCGGGGCGTGCTCGGCCGAGACGATCCCACTCCACAGGGCATGCCCGGCGTTGGAGCCGATGGTGTCGACGGCCCGTTTGGCTCCGTCGAGGGCCATGGCAATGGACCCGTCCGGGAGCCGGAAGTGCTCGGCAAACCGGCGCTGCAGCACCGACGCCTCATTTTCGAGCCTGTCGGCCAGGCCGGCTTCGCCACGCCGCCGCGCCAGCCGGGCGATCCGCCGCTTGGCATCGAAGACGTAGCCCTGGACCTCGGCCAGGGCGATCGGCGTCTCGGCCAGCGTGCCGTCAAGCCAGCGGATCGAATCGCTGGAGTCCTTCCAGCCCTGGTTTCGAAGGCCGGTCTCCGCCCGCCGTTCGTATTCCACGAATCCGTCGCCGTCCCGATCGCCCCAGCGATCGATCCACTCGAGTGCGGCCAGGGCGTTCGGCCAGAGTCGATCGACCAGGCCGTCGTCGCCGGTCCAGTCGTGCGTCTCGCCGAGCAGGATGAGCCACAGCGGCGTCGAGTCGATCGAGCCGTAATAGGGCGCGAACGGGAGCTCGCCGGTCCGGCTCATCTCGCCGGTCCGGAACTCGTGCAGGATCTTGCCCGGTTCCGCGTCGCGCCAGGCGTCGACGGCCGTGGCCTGGCGCTTGGCCAGAATCTCCAGGGACTGGATCGCCAGGCGCGGCGCAAAGGAGACCGTCTGGAGCGAGGTGATCAGCGAATCGCGCCCGAAGAGCGTCGTGAACCAGGGCACGCCCGCGGCGATGAACCGATCGCCGAGCGGGTCGGTCGACTCGAGGAGGCACAGGTCGTCCAGCGAGCGGCGGATGACCTCGTTGACCAGCTCGTGATCGGTTTCGATGACCGAGCTCTCGCTCAGCCAGCTGGCATGGGCGTTGGCCGGATCGAGCGCGTCCGGATCGAGCGCCTGGACGCTCTGCGCCGGCTCACGCGAGGCGTACACGGTCCAGGCGATCTGGCGCCGCTCGCCGGGGCGGAGCAGGCTCGTCCAGCGCGCGACGACCGAGCCATCCTGGTCGGCCCGCGTCGGCTGCAGCGTGGGCGCCGGATCGAAGGCGAAATGCGTCCGCACGGTGACGCCGTCGAGCCCCACGTACCCGAAGACGAGCCCGCCGTCGGCGGTCGCCTCGATCGGCAGGAGCTTCCCGCGAGCCGGCCGGGCGTAGCCGCGAACCTCAAAGATGTCCGCGTAGTCGGCGTCGAACTCGACCTCGACGTTGCAGTCGAACGTGATCGGCCCGTGGTTCTCGATATCGAGGCGCTCGCGGTAGGCCTCGGCGATCGTCCGTTCGCGCGCGATCGAGATCGTCTGGCGCAGGATCCGCTCGTCGCTGCCCATCTTGTCGCCCGGGTCCTTGCGGAGCTCGGGGTTCGTGGCCTGCACGACGCCACGCCAGCTCCCGCCGGGGTCGGAATACAGCACGACCGGGCGCTCGCCGGCGATGCGCAGCACGCTGCACGAGAGGATTCGGGTGTCGCCGTCGTAGAGGCCCATGCCGCGGCTGTCGAGATGGATGTCGCCGAAAGCGTCGGACACCAGGAACATGTCCAGGTGCTTGAGCACCTGGGCGGACCCGAGATCCGTCGCCTTCACGATCGGGCGCGGCCGGGCTGGAAATGTCCGAACGGGAGGGCTGGCCTCCGGCTCCACGACGCCTGCCACGTTCCGAGTCTAAGCCCGACCGCCGACAGGCGCTGTCCGGCAGTGTCGTCGGGGCTCCTCGTTCAGACGATCACAGGTCAAACGAGAAACCGATGAAGCCGCCCAGCAAGGTTCTGCTCTGGGGCAACGTGTGCGGGCAGGGGTTTCTCGACCACTCCCCAGGACCGTCCGATTCGTGCTCCGCGCGGCGCCGCTCTCGAGCCGAAACGAAGGTGGTCCTTTCGCGGCCGATCCGCGTCAGCCGGCGCAGGGCAGGAGGCCCACGGCCTCCTTGGCGCGCAGGACACGAAGCGCAGCGTCGTCGACACGCTCGCGGAACGAGGACCTCTCCGCTGCGAGTGACGCGAGAGCCTGGGCCATCTCGATGGCCGGCGCGAGCTGGTTAGAGACGATCATGTCGCCGCCCGCGTCGAGGAAGTCGACGGCGCGCGTGGCGGGCGCGATTGACGCCACCGCGGCGGCCCCGAGCGCGTCCGAGATCACAACCCCGCGATAGGCCAGGTCGCCGCGGAGCATCCCTCCGATGACGCCGGGTGAGAACGCCGCCAGGTGCGTGGGGTCGATCCGCTCGTACGTCGCGAGGGAGACCATCACGAACGGGACGCCCGCGTCGATCGCCCTCGCGAACGGCTCGAGGAACGGGTCATCCCGCGTGGTGAGGGAGTCACTGACGGCGCTCGTGAGATCGGTGTTGCCCGCGACCCTGCCCAGGCCGGGGAAGTGTTTCACGGTCGTCGCGATGCCAGCCTCCTGCATGCCAGCGATGAACGCCGCGACGTGGCTCGACACGGTGGCCGGATCGTGGCCGAACTCGCGCTCCAGCTGACCGATCGGGGCGTTCTGCGCGTCGGTGCCCGGTGGCACGACGTCGGCGACGGGCGCGAAGTCGAGGTTGATGCCGGCGGCGCGCAGCTCGCGGCCCCATCGTGCGGCCATCCGTTTGAGCACCGCAGGTGCCAGCGTTCCCTGGCTCAGCGCGGACGGCATCACGTCGAACCCGGCTCCCGACAACGCCTGGGTCAGGCCGCCCTCCTGATTGGCGGCGACGAAGAACCTCACACCGCCGGTCCCCGCCCGCGTGGCCTGAGCCTGGACCGCGTTGGCGACGGCGCGAACGGCCGCGACCCCAGCTGCCGTCTGCGTCGTGAACGACACCGACCCGAAATGGAACTGGGCAATGGCCGCACGCTCGGGGGCGTCGAGGCGGTCCTTGGTGAGCCCCAGCATGAAGATCTGCCCGATCCGCTGCGATTCGGTCATCGACGCCAGCGTTCGGGCCGCGCAACTGGCCGGAACCGTCGGGGCGCGCGTGGGCGTGGCGGGGGTCCGCATCGCCGCGGCGGGCGTGGGCGTGGTGGGCGTGGTGGGCGTGGCGGGCGTGGCGGGCGTGGCGGGCGTGCGCGTGGCGGGCGAAGCAGAAGGCGAGCTGGGGGACAATCGCGTTGCGGTCGACGTCGACGGAGCCGCACTCGGCGGGGTCGGTGCGACACAGCCACCGATGAGCGAAACCAGCAACGCCACCGTCACGCGACGTGCCGCCGGGTGCCGCGGGGTCCTCATGCTCTTCTAGACGACCGAGCGGCCTCGAACGTTCGATCTTCGTCGCTGGATCAGAACGGGGCCATTTCGGCCCGGCGCCTTGTCGTCGGCCCGGGGCCTCTGCCTGGTCAGCCGCCTCGCTCGGCGTCCAACCGACCCAGCGTCTCCGCGTGCCCAAGGGTCTGGTCGGTAGTCGCGGCGTACTTGACTGCGGACTCGATCCCCGTGGCGATCAGCTCCACAGGGTCGAGATCGGGGCGGCGAGCAGCCGATCGCCCAGGCGGTACGCGCGCGGACCCGTGTGGAGCACGATCCCGGCCACGAAGGCGTCCGGGTACCGATCGCGGAGCGCGGCAAGGTGTCGCGCGCTGTCGCCGCTGGGGGCCGCATCGGCCTTGATCTCGATCCCTACCAGGCGTCCACCTCCCAGCTCGGCGAGGAGATCCACCTCGAAGCGGCCCTGTTGCTGGCGCACGTGGTAGAGGCGGGGGCGCGAGGCCGCGCTCGCGAGCTCGGCGCGGAGCTGTGCTGCGACGAATGTGTCGAGCAGCCGTCCAAGCAGGTCGCCGTTCCGCAGTACGAGGTCGACGTCCAGACCGAGCACGGCGCCCGCGAGGCCGGGATCGACCACGTAGCGCTTGGGGGACAGGATGAGTCGTTTGAGGCGGTTCGAGGTCCATGCGGGTACCGCCTCGACGACGAGCAGGTTGACAAGCAGGCGCTCGTAGGCGAGCGCCGTCTTGCGATTGATGCCCGCCGCCTCGAAGAGCGTCCGGTCCTCGACGATCCCGGCCGTGTTGAGCGCGAACGCCTCGAGATACCGGCGTAGGCGCGCGGGGTCCCGGCCGCCCACGATCTGCTCGGCGTCGCGAGTGAGCAGGTGCTCCACGTAGCTGTCGAGCCAGCGGCGACGCGACGACGACGCCAGGCGAAGGGCCGGCTCCGGGAAGCCTCCCCGCAGCAGCAGTTCGACGTACCCGCGGAGATCCGGCGTGTCGGCTGCCGGGCGCAGGTCTTCGCCCGCGGCCACCCGGTCAAAGAACGGGACAAACGAGCGCACGCCGAGCTGCTCCGCGATGGTCATGCCGAACATTGGGATCCGGGTGAGCCGACCGGTCCCGGGCCACAGCTCGCCCTCGAGGTCGCCCCGAACCGACCCCGTGATGAGGTACCGGCCCGGGTCGGGTCGCGTGTCCACGGCACGCTTCACGGCGCCCAGCACGCCCGGCACGGCCTGCCACTCGTCGAGAAGGACCGGCTCGGGAAGGCCGCGCATCGCCGCATCGGGGTCGGCCCGGAACGCGACGGCCTCCGCCTCCCGGTCGAGGCGCACGATGGTCCGCGCTCGGCGGGCTGCGGTCGTGGTTTTGCCCGTCGCTCGGGGTCCCGTGATGAACAGCGCCGGCAGCTCGGCCAGCAGCGCGTCGAGGAGACCGTCGACGAGGCGCGGGCGGTAGTCGACCATGGCCTCAGACTACCACTCTGCCGCGTTATGCGGTACCACTCTCCCGCAGTTCCTGGTATCGCTCTGCCGCACGAAGGTCGCCTGGCTCGTCCCCCGGCGCTCGCGATCCGGCTCACCGATGCGGCCGTGGCGCGCGGCTTCTCCGCAGGGGGCCCGGACCGACTCGCGTCCAGGCAACGGTGACGACGGGCACCGCCAAAGGTCCCATCGGGCCGCCCGTTCGTCCTGTTCTCGTGCTAGCGTTGACCCAAGCCATCCGCGCTGGGTAGGCTGGCCGGCCCAGATCGCCGGCCCTGTGGGAGGCCCGCCCGGTCGACCAGTTCTCGCGCAGGCCCAGCTCAGGACCCACCTGGAGTTACGACGCAGGCCCGAGGAGGTGTAGGTCATGTCGCTGCTCCAACGAGTTGAGCGAGCGCAACACGGAGCCGACATCCCGAATGCCGGCGCACTGGTACCCGTCGGGCCTGGCGCGCCGCCGAAGCCGGCTCCGAGCCCAGCTCGGGAGGAGTTGCTGCGCGAGATCAGGGTTCGCCTTCTGGACGAGCTCATCAAGGCCTTCGACGCATTGCGCGAGGTCCCCGGCGCGGCGGACGCCCGAAGCAAGATCGAGGGGACCGTCGACCGGGCCATCGACGTGCACGGGTTCATCGTGACGCGGGAAGAACGTCTGCGCCTGATCGATGAGATGGCCGACGACTTGACGGGCCTCGGGCCCCTCGAGCCGCTTCTTCGCGACGAGACGATCACCGAGATCATGGTCAACGGCCCAAGCCACGTCTACATCGAGCGGAACGGGAAGATCCAGCGCGTCGACAGCCATTTTGTGAACGACGAGCACGTGCTGCGAGTCATCGACCGGATCATCACCCCCATCGGACGGCGGATCGACAAGACGAGCCCGAGGGTTGACGCCCGCCTGTCCGACGGCTCGCGGGTCAATGCGGTCATCGAACCGCTCTCGCTCGTCGGACCGGTGATCACGATCCGCAAGTTCCCCGCCAAGCCGCTGACGGTGGACGACCTCGTCCGCTTCGGCACGGCAACGGCCGAGATGTTCGACTTCCTGAGGGCCTGCGTCGAGGCCCGACTCAACCTCTTCGTCTCCGGCGGCACCGGTTCGGGCAAGACGACGACGCTCAACGTCCTCTCCTCCTTCATCCCCGGGGACGAACGGATCGTCACGATCGAGGACGCCGCGGAGCTGCAGCTCCGTCAGGTTCACGTCGTGACACTCGAGTCGCGCCCGCCAAATCTTGAGGGCACCGGCGAGATCACGATCCGCGATCTGTTGCGCAATGCCCTGCACATGCGCCCCGACCGGATCATCGTGGGTGAGTGCCGCTCGGGCGAGGCCCTGGACATGCTCCAGGCCATGACGACAGGCCAGGACGGCTCGCTATCCACCGGGCACGCGAACAGCCCGGGGGACATGCTCCGCCGGCTCGAGACGATGGTACTCATGACCGGCTATGAGCTGCCGTTGCGGGCCATCCGCGAGCAGATCGCCTCCGCTGTCGACCTGATCGTCCATACAGCGCGCCTGCAGGACGGCTCTCGCAAGGTCGTCAACATCACCGAGATCTACGGGATCGAAGACGACGAGATCCTGATCCAGGACATCTTCGCGTTCGAGCAGACCGGCGTTCGAGACGGAAAGGTCGAGGGGTTTCTCAAGCCGACCGGGATCCGGCCGACGTTCATGGGGAAGTTCAATGCGAACGGGATCCAGCTCCCGCCCGGGGAATTTGGCATCCCTGCCGAAGACCCCACGCGACCAGGCCTGGCCCGCCAGGGGAAGGGGAGATGGGTCGCCGGAGATACGCTTCAGCCGTCCGGCGCATCCCGACCGACCGTCGGTTACGGCCGGGCGGTCACGGCCGGAGGCATGGTCTATGTCTCGTCGATGGGGCCTGTCGATCCTGACACCGGCCAGGTCGTCAGCGGAGCGATCAAGGAACAGACGCGTCAATGCCTGCGCAATCTGAAGACCAGGCTTGAAGCTGCAGGAAGCTCGCTCGACAAGGTTGTCTGGGCGAACTGGTCGTTGCGCGACCCGGCAGAGTTCGACATCTTCAACGACGAATGGGTGCGCTGGTTCCCCGGCGACGCGCCGGTTGGTCAAGGTACCGTGATGCCTCCCGTGCAACGGCACGCCGGATTTCGGATCTCGATCGGGGTAATCGCCGAGGCGTAGGACGAGCCGGCGTGAAGGCGCTCTGCCGGTGACCCTCCTTGCCGGCGGCCACGGCAGGCCCTGACGTCGGGCGGCCCGGTGCGGTTACGTCGAGTCTGGTCGGGGCGAGAGGAGTCGCACCGCCACGACCGACCTCTTTGTCCCGGTTCCACTGCCGCTGGAGATCGAGCTGACGGGTCTTGAGCGCTGGATCCAGGGCGCGACTGCCTGACCAGGGCCGGCGCACTGCCAACCCTCGTCGGCCGATGGTCAGTCAACCCGACCACGTCAGGGCGCGCGGGTCCCAGGTCCCCGCAGCGGTCCCGTCGAGCACGGGATCAAGGAACCGGCGCACCGTCGCCAGCGCAGCTTCGAGATCCCGCTCCGGCAGTCCCGGCACATCGCGCGCCACCCGAGCGTACCCGGCTCGCCAGCCGGCCGCCTCCGGTGACGGCAGCCCCGGAGGTATATGGAGCCCGCGGCGTCGGACTTCAGAGGCGAGCGCGCGCCGCAGGTCGTCGGCGACGATGGTCTGCGTATGCGCGATGAGGGCGAGATCGGCGAGATCGCGGTAGCGGGTGCTGGGCTGGGCTGTGCCGACCGTCCGCGGGTGGACCTCCAGGAATGCGCACACCTTGTCCGCCACATGATCGGCAAGCGGGTAGGCACGGTACCGGACCGGGTCGATGCCGGGGATCTCGAATGGCACGAGGGCGGCCACGTCGTCGGGCTCGCCCGTCATCGCGAGGCCGGTGACCAGATCGGCATGGAAGCGCGCGAACTCGGTGGCGCCCAGGTAGGCGACGACGGGGACCCGAAGCGTCGCACGGCCCTGCGCAACCCGGCGGCCCGGGCTCAACTCGAAGCGGAAGAAGTCGCCGAGATCGACGGACGCGGCGGTGCGGAACGCCGCCTCGGCTTCACCGAGGCCCGCGTAGCGACGGTACAGATCGACGTCGACCGTATGCCGCGCGGAACCCTGCATCCGGGCGAGGAGCGCGGTCGCGCCCTTCAGCACCCACGCATCGGGCTCGGTAACGAAGACACGACTCAGGAGCCGGTCATACGCGAACTGGCGCTGGAGGTCGGCGAGCTGCGCCCCGGGTCGTTGCCGGACCACCAGACGAAGCCGGTCGGCGAGCGCCTGGCGCAGGCCTGCCGGATCGCTGTAGCGGCGCTCGGTCATGCCCGGCGCGCCTCGGCCAGGAGCGCCCCACGCGCCTGGGATCCGGCCCGCCGCAGCAGCTCGTCGAGGAGAGCGAGTCCGTCGCCCCGGCGACAGCCGAACCGGTGCGCATGCGGAGCGAGCGACTCTGCGACCACGCGCGGGTAGTCGAGGACACGCTCGAGCACCTCGGCGGTGATCTGGGCAACGCTGTCTGGATCGACGTGGTCGGCCAGGAGGTCGCCGATCATCCGGCCGGCCCGCGTGGCCGGCAGGCCACCGAGCATGACGCGCTGCTCGCGAGGGACGCGGCCCCGGTGGATCCGGACATCGTCGCGTCGGGTCTGCCGGCGATGGGGCAGCGTGAACTCGTGGACATCGGCCCGCAGGTCGCCGACCCCGTACAGGGCCGCCGCCGACGCGTGGGACACGACCGCAACATCAGGATCGTCGAGCTGCTCCCAGGCTGGACGCGCCGGGTCGAGCCCAAGCCAGGCCGCCCGAAGGCCCAGGTGATCGGGCTCGGCGGCGCCGCGAACCCGGTACACGCCATGGGCGACACGCTCGAGGAGCCCCCCCTCGACCAGGCGGGAGAGCGACCGCCAGGCAACGCCGGCGGCCCTCGCCTGCTGGAGCGTGACGAGGCTCCACTGGCCCTCGGCGACATCGCGGATTCGCAAAAGTGGGCTTCGCATGCTGCGCAGTGTAGTCCTATCGTCATACTACGCAGCATTGGCGCGCTGCAGTTCAGCCGTGCAATAGAACGGATATTCGTGGTCGGGGCGAGAGGAGCAGGCCCCGTGAACCAACCTGATCGCGATCCGGACTCCGCTCGGCCCAGGTCCGCAAACCGTCCGATCGTCGTTGGCGTATCCAACGACAGCAACAGCCGAAGCACAGGTGGGTGAACGATGGCCGAGGCAAGTCTGTACGAGAGGCTCGGTGGCGTCTTTGCCATCGCCGCGGTGGTGGACCATTTCAGCGACGCGGTCGTCCAGAACCCCATGGTCGGCCAGCGATCGGACAATCCGGCCCTTCGGGAATGGCACACCAAAAACCTGGGCAGGTTGCCCGGCCTGAAGTTCATGCGAACCCTGTGGGTCTGCGCGGTCGCCGGCGGACCGTTCGAAGACTCGGCCACGAAGCCGGGATCGACCCCCATCGGCCTGGAGGAGGCCCATCGGGACCTCCGGATCTCTCCCGAGGAGTTCGACGAGGTGGCGGCTGAGCTCGGGCGGACGCTCGACGCGTTCCAGATCCCCCAACCCGAGAAGGAACAGGTCCTCGCTGCATTTGCGGCCCACAAGGGCGAGGTGATCGCGGGATACGTGGCCGGGCCCAAGACCGGCCGGTGACGCCCGGCTGGCGCCGTTCTGCCTGATGCCCGCGGCTGACGCCAAGCGCATCTTCACCGGGATCGCGGGGTCGTACGACCGCGTCGCGACGATCCTCTCGCTTGGCCAGGATCCGCGGTGGCGTCGCGCGCTCGTCGACGCGATCGATGCGCGCCCGACGGACCGCGTGCTCGATGTCGCGACCGGCACGGGGATGGTCGCGCAGGCGCTGCACGACCGCTACGGCTGCGCGGTCGTCGGGCTCGATCAGAGCGCGGACATGCTTCGGATCGCGCGGACGCGCGACGGCGTCTTCGAGACGGTCGTCGAAGGACGCGCGGAGCGCCTGCCCTTCACGGATGCGGCATTCGACCATCTCACGTTCTCGTACCTCCTGCGCTACGTCGACGATCCCGCGGCCACGATGCGCGAGCTCGCGCGCGTCGTGAAACCCGGCGGTCGCGTCGCGATGGTCGAGTTCGGCGTGCCGGCTGGCATCTGGCGTCACCCGTGGTGGCTGTACACGCGCGTCGGTCTTCCGCTCGCCGGTCGCGTCGTCTCCGCAAAGTGGTCCGCCGTCGGCGCGTTCCTCGGTCCGAGCATCCAAGGCTTCTACGCCCGTCACCCACTTGCGGCCCTCGAGCAGGACTGGCGCGAGGCTGGTCTCGGCGACGTGGGCACGCTGCAGATGAGCCTCGGCGGCGGTGTCATCATGAACGCGACGAAGGAATGAGCGCGACGAAGGTCGAGCCGCCGGAGTCGCCTGCGCCGGCGTCACTCGCCCCGGCGTTCTACGCGGCGCGCAACGGCGGATGGCGCGACTACTGGACGCTCCTCCATCCCCCGTACACCGTGTGGCACCTTTCGTACGTGCTCCTCGGCGCGGCGCTCTCGCCGGCGCCCGACCCGCGGATCGTGGCGGGGGCACTCGTCGCGTTCGGGCTCGCGGTAGGCGTCGGCGCGCATGCGTTCGACGAGCTGCGTGGCCGGCCCCTGCGCACGCAGATTCCCTCGCCCGTGCTCGTCGCGCTCGGCACGGCGGCGCTTCTTATCGCGGTCGCGCTCGGCCTCGTCGCGTCGACCATGCTCGGACCGCTCTTCCTTCTTTTCGTCATCGGCGGCGCCGCGATCGTCGTGCTCTATGCGTTCGAGGTTCCGCTCGTGCACTCGGATGTCGGCTTCGCGCTCGGATGGGGAGCCTTCCCGGTCGTGACGACTGCGTTTGCGACGGGCGCGCATCCAGTGCCGACCGCGCTCGCGGCGCTCGCCGGGACGCTGCTGAGCCTGGCGCAGCGGCGGCTCTCCACGCGCGCGCGCTCGATTCGCCGTCGTGCCGTCGGCGTGAGCGGCGAGATCGTGTACTCGGACGGGTCGCACGAGGCGATCGACACGCGCTCGCTCATCGGCGCGCCCGAAGGGGCGCTGTCAATCCTCTGGCTCGCCCTCTTCGCGGTCGCGCTCGCAGTGCTGCTCACCCACTGGCTGTGACGCCGGCACCCCGGCTGCTGCGCAGGTGACGGCGTCCCTGCCTGATCGAGGCCGGCGGAGCGGTCAGTCGGACTGGGGAACCTCGAACGCCGGGACGGGCTCCTCCGTTGGTACTGTCAGCGGCCGGTCAGCTGCCCCCAGACTTCAATCGTGCCGCCCAAGGACACCTCGGTCACCCAACACTGGATGTCGTTAGGGTTGCCAAGGGCCCGCGTGATGCCGAAGGCCGGGACCGCATGGACGACGAAGACGGTGCTCGTGCCGAGGAGCTGGACTGCCATCGCTGCGCCCGAGCCGCTCGTCGTGGGGGCGTTCACCAAGGAACTCGCGAAACGCACCCTGACGAACCTGTACAACGCACGGCCCTCCTGGCTCGCGAACGCCCACGACGACCTCGATCGCGCCGTCCTCGCCGAACGGCTGGCCGCCGAACGCCAGTGACGACGCGATCCTCGAACGGCTGCTCGAGCTCAACCTCATCCGACAGCCCGCGTAGGATCGGGCGCTCCCGCGACCCTCCAAGACTTCAGAATCCCTCGTCAGCGGCTGGCCAAGGCCCGGGTCGTCGGAAAACTAGGGTGCCACATCCGTCCGCATGGTGGCCCGGCAGAACGGGCACACGACGGCCTCGCGGCGGATTGGTTCGCGGCACTCCGTGTGGAAGAGCGTAAGGCTGGTCGGGGCGAGAGGAGTCACACCGCCGCGACCGACCTCAATGTCCCAGTCTCGTGGCCGCTCGCGATCCGGGTGACCGGGCCGGCGCTACGCGGTCGCGAGCACCTCGACCGGGACCGGGACGGCCGGCCAGCCGGCGTCGGTCGTGACGATGCGGTCCGCGCCGCCAACGAGCGCAGTGGCGATCACCAGCGCATCGGGCAACCGCAGCGCGGTCCCGTGCGCCGCGCGGAGCGCCGCCGCCGCGCCGGCGATCGACCGGTCGGCCGGCTCCACCCGCGCCGGCAGCGCATCGAGGAACCGGTCCACGACGGCGACCGCGTCGGGACCGCGCCGGTGCGGCGAGACGAGGCACTCCGCGTACGCGGAGGCCGGCAGCACCAGGACATCCCCGCGATCCCGGGCGATGCGGACCGACGCGACCGCGGCCGCGTGGTGCGTGTCGGCGGCGTCGAGCAGGGCGATGACGACCCCCGCGTCGAGGACGGTCAGTCCCACTCGCGCCGGAGCTCGTCGAGCTCGCCCGGGGCGTAGACGCCCGTGAGGGCGCCCGCGTACTGCGCCACCGGGTCGGTGTCACGGACGAGGAGCACCTCGCCCGGGCCGCGGACCTCGGCGCGCAACGTGTCCCCCGTCCGGATGCCGGCGCGCTGGAGCGCCTCGACCGGGAGGGTCACCTGGTGCTTCGCGCTCACGCGCGTGTAGCCCCGTCGCCTGTGCTTGACTCGTCCTGCCATGGGTCAAGGATATGCCGTCGAGGCACCAACGGCAATCCCCGTGCGATACGAGCACGCAATCGGCAAGCTTCCTCGAAGAGGTGGGCGGCGTCGATGACCACGCGATCACGGAGGTCGTGCGTCGATACCACGATCGCCCGGCTCCGCGCGATGAGGTCACGTTGGCGCGGATCGGTCGAGCGCGCGAGGAGGCCGGTCGCAGGCTCGCCAAGACCCGGGACGTGCCGGCCTGGCAGCGGGAGATGGCGCAACTCGACGCAGAGGAGCAGGCCGCTCGCGAACCAGTCGAGGCAGGGCGCCTCTCGTCGGGCGAGGTCGTGGACTACCTGCGCTCGCTGCCGGCGCTCTGGTCTGAAGCCGGGCCCGATGCACGCCAGACGCTCGCCACGGCGACCTTCGCGCGCACCGACGTCACGGGTTCGAACGGCTGGTCTACGAGCTGACACCCGACGCCATTGAACTCGGCCTGGATGCCGCCCTACCAGCCGTGTTCGAACTCAGCTGCACGATTGCTGAGTTTGGTCGGGGCGAGAGGGATAGCCCCGCCACGAACGACCTTCTCATGATGCGCCTGGCCGAGCCGCCGGAGCCGTGCGAGTGGCTCCGGAGCGCGTGACGCGACGGCCGTCCGTGTCCGACCATTCCCGGAACAACTTGGCATCCCATTCCGTCAGAGGGAGGATGCGCCGACTCGCCGCCCTGCTTCTCGTTGTCACCCTGTCCGCCTGCGCCTCCCCACTCCCGACCGCGGCACCGGCCTCGACGAACCTGCCCGCGCCGTCCGTGACCCCTTCAACTTCGGCGCCGCCGGTGGCGAGCCCGTCGCCCGCGCCGACCCAGACCCCATCGCCGAGCGCGAGCGCCTCCGTCGTCTGCGTTCCGGAGCGCGCCACCGTGGCGCCCGCGCTGGCGGGGGACCTCTGCCCGCCGGCCGTCGCCGCGGTCCGGGCTGCCGTGGCGGGGCTCGGCACCATCGCCCGCATCTACATCGGGGCGGGCATGTTCATGTGCGGCAACCCCTGGCCGGGGGTCGGGTCGCCTATGGTCTGCGCGGGCCCGCTCATCGTGCCCGGGATGGCGATGGCCGGCTGGGTCAGCTTCGAGGGCACCGCCTCGGTCGCGGCCGTGTCGCTTCGCCGCGACATGGACGCCAGCACCGGCGCCGCCGTGCGGCCCCCCGCCTGGACCGCGACCGTCGTCGCCTTCGGGATCCCGCCCGCTGGATGGGTGATGCCATAGCGTCGGCCGTTCTCACGACCGCCCTCGGCCAGGCTCGCCCGTCCCTCCTCGGAACCGACGGAGCGCACTTGACGTCAAGGGCAGTGCGCGGGAGCCTCGACCCGCGGTTCGCTCCCATCAGCCAGGGGGACAAGGACAGTGCTCCGGATGCTGTTGCTGGCCGCGGCGGCCGTCGCCGTCGTCGCGTCCGGCTGCTCCGCAGGAGCGCCGAGCGCGCCGGGCGCCACCTCCACCACGGGGACAACGGCCGCGACCCCGAGCGCCCAGCCGCAGGGGTCGACTGCCGCCCACCCGGACGCGGCGTTCCCGGCCACGGTCGCCGGCCTGCCGGTGCTCAGCGTCGCCGGCGCCGACGAGCTGCTGCGGTCGGGCAGGCTCGACGGCCAGGCCATCGCGGTCGCCGGCTACTACAACGCGATGTCCCTGCCCTGCCCCTACCCGGGCCGGTACGTCGGCCCGCTCGAGGCCTGGTGCCGGATGGTCGCTTTCACCGACAGTCGCGCAGCCGCCCAGCTCTGCGTGGGGAGCGGCAACGGCATGAGCTGCGGCCAGCCGTCCGGGACGAACCTCGCCCCCTGGTTCATGAGCGAGACGAGCGGGGACGCATTGTCGGTGCTGAACGGGGGCCCGACCGGCGAGCCGGCCGCGCTCGTGCTCATCGGGCACGCCGGGGACGCCCGGCAGTGGCAGTGCGCCGCGGCGACCCAGTCCGCGTGCGCCGGCGCCTTCGTCGTCGACCGGATCGCCTGGGCGAACGGCCACGACGTTCCGCCCGTAGCTCCACAGGTCGGGAGCGTCCAGGCGGGCACCCCGGTCACGCCGAGGATGACCCTCCCGCAGGTGGCGGCCGCCACTGGCGCCGGCGAGGACCTGTTGACCGCCGCGGCGATGCGCGCCGGCGACGTCTCGGCCGTCGACCCCCGGTGGAACCTCGCCGGCGACAACGTGGTCTGGCTGGTGCGGTCGCTCGACGCCGCACCGGCGTCCGCAGCCGGCGACCCGCGGCCCGAGACCGTGTGGCTCGTCGACGACGCCACCGGGAAGGTCATCGTCAGCCAACCCCTGCAGGTGGCCGCGGACTACCGGCCGGCCCGCCTCTGGCAGATGGCGACGGTCCACGGGCTCGACTGCTGCACGGGCGACGTGCTCGCCTTCTACCGGGTGACGGCCGCCGACGGCACGGCGGTCTACGAGGGCATGGTCCGGGGCGACGCCTCGGGGGGCCAGGACGCGACCACCTACGGCGGTGGGTACATGTCCACCCCGCTCGACCTCCCGGCCGGCGGCTACTCGGTCGCCGCCTGGCTGGCGCCGTACAGCGGCGGCGTCGCGGGCGCGCCCCGGGGCGAGTGCTCCACGCGGGTGACGCTGCCGCCGCTCGGCGACGTCAGGCTCAACGCCGACTTCCCGCCCGGCGGGGCGTGCACCCTCGGGCCAGCGCCGTCGCCGTCGCCCGGCCCGTAGCGCCGCGCCCACGCAGAGCCGGACGGCACACTCCGGGCGACCGGCGCGTCGAAACGCCGTCTTGACGGGTAGTGGAGGATAGGGCTCAGAGATGATTGCCAGGGCGCTTCCTCTCGACCGGGCTCGCCGCGGTCCTCTTCGCGGCCGGCACCGCCACCGCCACGGCGAACTCCGGGCCCTCATCCACGGTGGGGACGGTCGCCCGTGACGGGGCGGAGGCTCGCCGGCCTCTCGGCCGCGCTGCTCGGCGCCTCGCTGGTCGCGGCGTGCGGAGGCTCCGCCCCGCCCTCGCCGAGCAGACCGGCCGCGGATGCGCCCTCCGCGACGCCCGCACCGCAATCGGGCAGCCCGGCGGCCGTCCCGAGGCCCACCGGGTCGATCGTCCCCTGGATCGACGAGTCGGCCCTGACGGCCCCGTCACCAACCCCCGTCCCGGTGCCGTCCGGGACGCCGACCTGCCTCCCCGGCGACCTCGCCGCCTCCGCCGAGTGGCAGGGAGGCGGCGGGCAGATGCTCGGCGCGCTGACCCTGACGAACGTCGGAACGCACCCGTGCGCCCTGGTCGGCCCTCCCCGCCTCGTCGAGCTGCGCTCGAGCACGTCGACCATCAGGCCGATCACCTACCGCGCCGACCGCGGCGACGGGAGCAACGTCCCGGGCGCGGTCGCCGGCCCGGTCCTGCTCGAGCCCGGCGGGAAGGCGGGGTCGTACCTGTGGTGGTCGAACTGGTGCGGCGCCGCGAAGCCTGCCGTCACGTCCCTCGCCGTCACCCTGCCGTCGGGCGGAGCCCCGGTCACCGCGGGCGCGACGTCGCCCGGGCCGGGGATCGGTGGGGTGCCGCGCTGCGACGCGCCCTCGGCCGCGTCCACCTTCACCGCCTACGCCTTCACCCCCGTCGCGTCGGAGGTGACCGCGCCGTCTCCGCAGCCGGCGGCGGCCGTCCTATCCGTGCCGTCCGCAGCGACCGCCGGAACGGACCTCGTCTACTACGTGACGCTCACGAACCTCGGGGCCCAGCCCGCCGCGCTCGACCCCTGCCCCACCTACTCCGAGAACCTGGTCGCCGGTGGCGTGGCGGTGAAGCTGCCCGCCGCGGTGTTCCTGCTGCTGAACTGCGCCGCGATCGGGCCGGCGCTGGCGCTCGGGGCCAGCGTCACGCTCGAGGTCCGCCTGGCGATCCCCGCCGACGCCGCATCCGGTCCAGCAACCCTCCACTGGGACATGGACCCGGGCGGGCCCCTCGACACGAGCTCGGCCAGCGCGCAGGCCACCCTCACGATCGTCGGCCCGTCGAGCCTGCAACTGCCCAGTGCCGGCGGGACGTGCGTCAGCACCCAGTTCGCGCTGGGCCCGGCGACGAGCAGCTACAGCTTCAGCACCGCCGGCACGAGGGCCGTGGACGTCGTGCAGCCGATCCGGAACACGGGCGCAGCGTGCGTGCTCCGGCTGCCCGCCACGGTCGGGGTCGCGTCCGCGACCGGCCCGTTCCAGGCGCTCCCCGTGGAGGGTGGCGGGGAGGCGGTGGACATCGCTGCCGGGCAATCGCTGTCGCTGGTGGTCCGCGGCTGGTGGTGGACCGGGTGGACCTCGGACACCGGGCAGACCCCGTCCCCGCCCCCCTGCGCCAACCCGGTCAGCGACATCACCCGGATCGAGTTCCCGCTCGCGTCCGGCACGATCGAGATCGGCTTCACCACCGCCTGGCACCAGGTCTGCACCGAGCCGGTCAGCGCGTCGGTGTCCGTCGGCAACTAGCCGCGACCATCTGACCGACAGGCGAGGGGGCCGGTCGCCCCCGGTCAACTGACCGATACCCGCGCGGGGGCGCCGCGCCGACCATCAGGGCGTGGCTCGCCTCATTTCTCAAATCCGCCCTGCTGCGGCGGGACGTCCCCTACTGGTCGGCCGCCCCCTCCCCGGTGCCGACCCGGCCCGCCCCGTCCGACATCGGGGCACCTCTCTCCGCCTCGACTCGTTCCGCGCGGCACAGCGCCGGTGAGCGCCGACGCGCCCGACCCCACGGGCCTCACGCAGCGCGACCTCCTGATGGAGATGCGGGAGGACATCAGGGGGCTCAGGGCCACCGTCGGCGCGATCGCGCGGGACCAGGCGCTCGGCGTCGAGCGGCGGGCCGCCATGCAGCGCTCCGCGGACTCCATCTACGACCGCCTGGACGCCCACGACCGCGACCTCGACCGGATGCAGGCGTGGCAGGACCGCGCCGACGGGGCCCTCGTCCTCGCGCGCTGGGCCCTCGGCGCGTCGCTGATCTCGCTCACCGCGGTCGTCCTGCAGGTCGTCGCCGCAGTCGCGAAGGCGATAAACCCGAGCCTGCCGTGAGCGGGACCTGAGCCATGAACCTCGTGACTGCGTTGCTGACCAACGATGCCTACGGCTACCCCAAGGGTGTCGCGCGCCGGCGGAAGGCGACGATCCTCGCGTGCTTGCACCAGACCGCCAATACGGCAACCGCAATGCAGGAACGCAACTACGCCAACAGGGCGCACAGCACCGGGCCGTCCGCGACCGCATACATCGACCGCGACGGCTCCATCGTCCGCGCCATCCGGCCCGACAAGTACGCCGCCTGGAGCAGGGCGACGTGGACCACCCCGACCTCACGATCCCGACGGTCAAGGTCGCGGTCGCGTCGGGCGTGAACATGAACGAGTGGGTCTACGAGAGCCTGGAGGTGTGCGGCCGAGGTGCTGAGCCGTTCTCGACGCAGCAGTTCGAGGCCGTCGCCCAG
>JANXWH010000155.1 GCA_025351245.1 Chloroflexota bacterium
CGGAGCGGCGGGCGCGGTCGGGGCGGCGGAGCGCGCCGTGCGGTCCGGGGAGGCGGTCGGTCCCGGGACTGCGGCGACGGCGGCCGGCCGTGCGGTAGGGTCGGTTCGGATCGACATCTCAGTCGTTTCCTTCCTGCTCGCCGCCCTTGGTACCCCCGGAGCCGGACTGGCTGGTCACCACCCTGGTCACCACTGAGGACACGGCCTTCGGGGCGGCCGCAACGGGCGCCGCCGTCGGCGACGGGAGCTGGACGTAGATCGTCTTGACCACGACCGGCGGCACGACGGCATCGGCCGTCGTCGCATCGGCCACCCCACTCATCGTGGGGGCCACGGGCGCGGGCGGGCCGCCCAGCCCGATGAGCGCGACCGCGAAGGTGCCGGCGGTCGCGAGGGACGCCACCGCGAGGCCGAGGCGGCTCACGCCGGCGGGGCGTCGAACCAGCGGGGTGCGGACCCCGGGTGTTTCGGTGGATGGAGCGGGCATGGCGGATGACTCCGTGCTGATCGGCCGGGCGCGGCCCCGGGCGGAGGGTTCGGGATGACGTGCCCAATACTCGGACGACGCGGTGTACGAGGCGTGTGGGCCGGATGTGCGTTCTCACAGGAATGCCGTTCGGCCGTTGACGCGGCCGCCGCGGACCCGGAGGATGCCCCCGATGCGCATCCTCCTGGTCGAAGATGAACCGAAGATGGCGGAGCTGATCCGCCGCGTCCTGGTGGCCGAGCGGCATGTCGTGGATCGTGCCGGCGACGCCGTCGGGGCGTTGAGCCTCGCCACCGCCGCCGAGTCGGTCCCGTACGACCTGCTCGTGCTGGACCGGATGCTTCCCGACCTCGACGGGCTGGACCTGCTGCGGATGTTGCGAACCCGCGGCATCCGGACGCCGGCTCTCATGCTCACGGCACTCGGTGGCGTGGAGGACCGGGTGGCAGGCCTGGATGCCGGCGCGGACGACTACCTGGCCAAGCCGTTCGCGTTCGCGGAGCTGCTCGCCCGGGTTCGGGCGCTGGGCCGGCGCGCGACGGCGCCGCCTGCGCCGCGCCTCGCGGCCGGGGACCTGGAGCTGGACGAAGAGCGCCACGTCGCGCGAGTGGGGGAGGGCAGCGTGGACCTCTCCGCCCGGGAGTTCGCGCTGCTCGCGTACCTGATTCGCAATGAGGGGCGGGTCGTGACGCGCCAGCAGGCCCTGGATGCCGTCTGGGGCGCAGAGCCGGACGTCTATTCGAACGTGGTCGACCTCTACGTCTCGTACATCCGGAAGAAGCTGGCGGAGCTGGGCAGCACGACCGGTGTCCGGACCGTGCGGGGTGTCGGGTACGCCCTCAGGACGGACGCGTGACCGACCGCGCCCCCGCGGGCCGGCTCCTTGTCTCGACACGCCGGCGGCTGGCGGTCGTGACGCTCCTGCTCATCGGCGCGCTCGTCCTCGCCATCGGGGCGGCCACCGCGTTCATCGCGACCCGGGCGCTGAACCAGGACGTGGACCGCGCGCTGGAGCAGGCGGCGATCGCAGAGTCGCAGCGCCTGGCCGGTGAGCTGCCCACGGCCGGCGGCGACGAGGGCGACGAGCGCCCCCCGGAGGCCTCGGACACGTTCTTCCTCATCCTCGACCCCGGTGGAAGCCTGGTCTCCAATCCGTCGAGCGTGCCGCGCCATGGCCTGCCGGACATGGCCGCCGTCGCGGCAGCGCGGGCGACCGGGCGCGACATCCGGACCGTCCAGGACGGCGCGGTCCCGGTCCGTCTCCTGACGCTCCCGATCGGCGATGCCGCGAACCCGGTTGGCTGGCTGGAGGCCGGGTTCGTGCTGACGCTGCACGAGCGCCAGTCACGGAGCTTGATCCTGGCGGTGACGCTGGTCGGGCTGGTTGGGCTCGCGGGCGCGGCGCTCGTGACGCTCTTCGTGACCGGCCGCGCCCTGGTCCCGATCCGCGCGGCATTTGCCACCGAGCGGCGATTCGTGGCGGACGCGTCGCACGAGATCCGGACGCCGGCCGCGATCATCCGGGCCTCGGCCGAGGTGCTGGAACGGGAGGGTCTCGTCATGGACGAGGGCCGCCCGCTCGTCGCGGACATCGTGGCCGAGTCGGACCGGCTCGGCGGCCTGGTCGACGATCTGCTCGCGCTCGCATCGTCGGAGCGCGGTTCGCTCGTGATCGAGCGGCGTCCCATCGACCTCGCGGAGATCGCCCGCGACACGGTCCGCCGGGCGGGCCCGCTTGCCGCGGAGCGCGGCATCGACCTGGTCGGGCCGGCCGAGGATGGGAGGGTCCTGCCGGTGGTTGGCGATACGAACCGGCTCGTCCAGCTCCTGCTCGTCCTCGTCGACAATGCGTCCCGGCACTCGCCGCCGGGCGGCCGCGTCACCGTGACGGCGGGGCCGGGAGGCGGGCGTACCGCCGCGGTGAGCGTGGACGACCAGGGCCCCGGCGTCCCGGCCGAGGCCCGCGAGGCGATCTTCGAGCCGTTCGCCCGGCTGCCCGGCTCCCGTACGCGCGCCGACGCGGGCAGCGGCCTGGGCCTCGCGATCGCGCGGCGCCTGGCGGAGCTCCACGGCGGAACGCTGGCGGCGACGGAGGCGCCGGGCGGCGGCGCCCGGTTCGTGCTGTCGCTGCCGGTCGGAAGGTCGGGCGGAGCCGGGGCTGTCGGCGCGGGACCAACGGCCGGGGCTGCCGGCGCGGGACCAACGGCCACGGCCGCCGGCGCGCGGTCACCGGCCACGGCCGCTGACGGCGCCCCAAACGCCGGCACCCCATCCGACGGCGCCCGTCCCGCGAAGACCGGGTAGGATCTGCGAAACAAACCGACTGGTCGGTCGGATGCCGCGGAGGCGAGCGGGGCCGGAGATGGGCGACGAGAAACGCGGCGGCGCGCAGGCCGAGAAGCGCGGCGGCGCGCGGGCCGAGAAGAGCCGGACGCGCCGCGAGCAGATCCTCGATGCGGCGTTCAACACGTTCGCCCGGCGCGGCTACCGCGACACCGCGATGGACGAGATCGCGGCCGCCGCGGAGACGAGCAAGGGCGGCGTCTACTTCCATTTCGCCACGAAGGAGGCGATCTTCCGGGAGCTGATGCGCTCGACCGCGGACCGCCTTGCCGCGAAGGTGGATCGGGCCGTCGCCGCCGAGACCGACCCGATCGCAAAGGCCGACGCGGCACTCCGGACCGTCTTCGCCACGTTTGCCGGGCACCGCACGATGGCCCGGCTCCTCTTCCTGGACGCGCTGGGCGCCGGCCGCGCCTTCAACGATGAGACGAACGCGCTCCACGAGCGCTTTGCCAGGATGATCGCCGGCTACCTGGACGAGGCGGTCGCGGAGGGCGCGATCCCGCCGCTCGATACACGCTTGACGGG
Organism: Chloroflexota bacterium; assembly: GCA_025351245.1. Lineage (GTDB taxonomy): Bacteria > Chloroflexota > Limnocylindria > Limnocylindrales > CSP1-4 > CTSoil-043. The sequence goes on from JANXWH010000155.1 coordinate 3,359, forward strand.
CGTTGCCTGGTTCGGCGCGCTAAACGAGGTCGTCGCGCGGTGGCTCATGGCCGGCGAGCCGGCACGGCTGGAGGAGACGTACCCGCCGCTTCGCGCGCTCCTCCTGCGCAGCGCGGGTGTCCCGGAGGCCCGAATCGCCGCGACGGGGCCGGCGAGGTGACGGTCGTCGAGGCGCCGGTGGCGCGGGCGTCTTCGGGGTCGCTTCGCGCGTGGACCCGGCCAGCCGCGGCCGTCGACCCGATCAGCCTGTTCGCCGCGGCCCGCGAGGAGGACCTCGAGGCGGCGCTGTGGCTGCAGCCGTCGGCGGGGTTCGCGCTGGTGGGGATCGGACGCGCATGGTCGGTCGAGCCCGCGGGAGCCGATCGCTTCGCGCGCGCAGCGGCAGCCTGGCGGGAGTGCCTGGACGGGGCCGCGATCGAGATCCCGGCCGGCTCGCCGCGCGGCGTTGGGCCCGTCCTTCTCGGCGGCCTCGGCTTCACGGGCGAGCCGCCCGCCGTCGAGGATTCGTGGGGGCCGTTCGGAGCAGCCTCGCTCGTGCTGCCGGCGCTGACCTTCGCCCGGGCGCACGGGGCGACGTCCGTGACGATCGCGGAGACGATCCCGCGGGCCGGCGACGCGACTGACCCGGATCGCCCCGACCCGCGCGCCGCCGAACGCCGCTGGGACGCACTCGCGGCGCGCGCCGCGGCGCTCAGCCCGGGAACCGGCGCCGTGGTCGCCCGCCCGACCGACGCTCCGCTCGCAATCCTCGGCGAGCGGCCGGACCGGGTTGCCTGGGAGCGGCTCGTCGGCCTGTTCGCCGGCGCCGTTGGCCGCGGCCGCCTCGACAAGGTCGTGCTCGCGCGCCGGGTCGACGTTCGGTCGTCGATCGAGATCGACCTGGAGAACGCGCTGCGCCGTCTCGCGGCGGGCGCGCCGGAGGGAACCATCTACGCGTTCGTCCGCGGTGGCCGGACGTTCCTCGGCGCGACCCCGGAGCGGCTGGTCCGCACGGCCGGGCGCGACTTCGAGACGGTCGCGATCGCCGGCTCCACGGCGCGTGGGGCCACGGCCGCAGAGGACGCGGCGCTCGCAGCAGCGCTGTACGCGAGCGAGAAGGAGCGCGAGGAGCACGCCGTGGTGGTCGAGATGCTCCGCGGGAGCCTGTCGCCCCTGGCCGAGACGTTGGAGGTCGGCGCGACGCCGGGGATCCTCCCACTCCGCGACGTCCAGCACCTCATGACGCCGGTCCGCGGCCGGCTGCGCGACCAGGCGGGGCTCCTGGGCCTCGCCGAACGCCTCCATCCGACGCCGGCCGTTGGCGGCGAGCCACGCGACCTCGCCCTCGAGATGATCGCCGAGCACGAGGGGATCGAGCGTGGCTGGTATGCCGGCCCGATCGGCTGGCTGGGCGCCGACGGGGACGGCGAGCTCATGGTCGCGCTCCGCTGCGGCCTCGTGACAGGCCGCGATGCGGCGCTGTTCGCGGGCTGCGGGATCGTGGCCGACTCCGACCCGTCACGCGAGTGGGAGGAGTCGAGGATGAAGCTGCGACCGGTTGCCTCCGCCCTCGGCCGCGAGCCGGAGCCGCAGGAATGACGGACGTCATCGCGCTCCGGGCGTTCGTGGACGAGCTGGTCCGTGCCGGCATGCGGGACGTCGCCGTGTGCCCTGGGTCGCGCTCTACGCCGCTCGCGCTCGCGCTGCGGACGCACCCGGGGATGCGGGTTCGCGTCCTGCCCGACGAGCGGGCAGCCGGCTTCTTCGCGCTGGGCCTGGCGCGGGCATCGCGGCGAGCGACCGGCGTCCTGGTCACGTCGGGGACCGCGGCCGCGAACCTCCTGCCGGCGGCCGTCGAGGCGACCCTCGGTCGCGTGCCGCTGGTCCTGCTCACGGCAGATCGCCCGCCGGAGCTCCGGGACCGGGGTGCGCCGCAGGCGATCGACCAGGCGCGACTCTTCGGTGTCCACGTGAAGTGGGACGCCGAGCTGCCGCTCCTCGACGGGGCGCCGGAGACGCGCCGCCACGTCCGCTCGGTGGCGGGCCGGGCGGTTGCGACGGCGCTGGCGGGCCCCGCCGGCGCGGTCCACCTCAACTTCCCGTTCCGCGAGCCGCTGATCCCCGACGGCGACCTGCGGCCGCTGGCGCCGGACGACGGCCAGCCCACGCGGCCGTTCACGAATGTCCTTTCCGGGCCGCGCACACTGCCCGCGCCGGTGGTGGCGGACCTCGCGGGGCGCCTGGCCGGTGTCCCCCGCGGGCTCATCGTGGCCGGGCCGCAGGACGACCCGGCGCTCCCGTCGGCGCTCGCCCGGCTGGCGGACGCGACCGGCTTCCCGATCCTCGCCGACCCGCTCTCCGGGGCCCGCTGCGGGCCGCACGACCGTTCGCACGTGATCGCGCGGAGCGACCTCCTGTGTCGTCCCGGGGCGTGGCGCGAGGCGCACCTGCCTGAGCTCGTGATCCGCTTCGGGGCGATCCCGACCTCCAGGCCTCTCCTGGCGCTCCTGCAGGACGCGGCCCCGGACCAGCTCGTGGTGGACGGCGACGGGGGCTACCGCGAGCCGGCGCTCCTGCCCACGACGTTCGTCCACGCGGACGCGGCGATCACGGCGGCGGCGCTCGCGGACGCGATCTCGGGGGAGGGCCGCGCTCCCGAAGCTCCCGAAGCTTCCGAAGCTCCCGGAGCTCCCCGCGTGCAGCCCGTCGCGCCGGCCGGGGCGGCGTCGGCGTTCAGGAACGCCTGGCGAGATGGCTGGCTGGCCGCGGACCGCGCCGCCGATGCCGCCCTTCGCGCATGGCTGGCCGGCGTGGAGTCGCGTGGGGAGGCGTTCGAGGGCGCGCCGTTCGCCCACCTCGGCGAGCTGCTCCCCGACGGCGCGATCCTGTGGGCGGGCAGCTCGATGCCGGTCCGCGACCTCGAAGCCTGGTTGCCGGGCAGCGCTCGCGCGATCCGGCCGCTCGCGAACCGCGGCGCGAACGGCATCGACGGCGTGGTCTCCTCCGCGCTTGGCGCCGCGGCAGCCGGCGTGGGTCACGTTGCGCTCGTGGTCGGGGACCTGTCCTTCCTCCACGACCTGAACGCGCTCGCCGCCGCGAAGCTGCACGGGCTTTCGGCCACGATCGTCCTGGTCAACAACGACGGCGGCGGGATCTTCTCGTTCCTGCCGCAGGCGCGAGCGGACGCGCCCGGCGCGGGCCTGCCCGAACACTACGAGGAGCTCTTCGGGACGCCGCACGGCATCGATTTCGGGCCGATCATCGAGGCGCTCGGTGGCACGCATCGTTTGGTCGGGGCGCGCGAGCTGCGCACCGCGCTCGCCGAGAGCCTTGTCGCGACCGGGGTCAGCGTGCTGGAGCTTCGCACCGAGCGTGCCCGCAACGTCGAGCTCCACCGGGACGCGGCCGCGGCGGTTGCCTCAGCCCTCGCGGAGCTCGACGCGTGAGCGGGCTGCGACCCGTGGACGTCGACGGGCTCCGGAACGTGGATGTCGACGGGCTCCAATGGGCGGTTCGCGTCGCGGGCTCGGGTCCGGCGCTGCTGCTCCTCCACGGGTTCACGGGGAGCGGCAGGAGCTGGGACGGCGGGCTGACGGCCGCGGCGATCGGGTTGACGGCCGCGGCGATCGCCGCCGGCTTCACCACGATCACGCCGGACCTTCCCGGTCATGGCGGCACCGCCTGGCGCGCGGGCGATCCGGCCGATCCCGGGGATTCGTCGCGGGCGACGATCGAGCGGAGCGCCGAAGACCTGCCGGTGCTGCTCCGCGCACTCGGCCATGATCGAGCCCACGTCGTTGGCTATTCGATGGGCGCGCGGGTCGCGCTCCGGCTCACGATCGCGCATCCCGCCTGCGTGGCGCGCCTTGTCCTGGAGTCGCCTTCCGCCGGGATCGTCGATGCGGCGGGGCGGGCAGCGCGCCGTGCCGCCGACGAAACGCTCGCCCGGACCCTGGAGCGCGGCGGGATCGCGCCGTTCATCGACGCCTGGGAGCGGACGCCGGTCCTCGCCTTCGAGGCGCGCCTCGGGGCCGATGCGCGGGCCGCGCTCCGCGAGATCCGCATTGCGCACCGCCCGGCAGGTCTCGCTGCCAGCCTCCGCGCCGCCGGGCAGGGCGCGATGGAGCCGCTCCACCGCCGGCTCCGCGAGATCAGCTCGCCCACGCTCGTGATCGTCGGCGCCAACGACCCGGCCCGGGACCGGGCGACGGCCGTGGCCGCCGGGATCCCCGGCGCTCGCCTGGCCGTGATCGACGGAGCCGGCCACGCTCCACACCTCGAAGCGCCGGCCGCGTTCCGACGCCTCGTCCTCGACTTCGTCTCGGAGGATCACGCCGCATGACCGCACCCGTCACGTGGACCCGCGTCGCGGAGTACCGCGATATCCGCTACGAGCACTCCGGCACCGGGATCGCGAAGGTCACGATCAATCGGCCCGAGGTCCGGAATGCGTTTCGCCCGGAGACGGTCGCCGAGATGATCGACGCGTTCGCGCGGATCCGGGATGACGCCCGGATCGGCTGCGTCCTGCTGACCGGGTCGGGCGACGTCGCGTTCTGCGCCGGCGGCGACCAGGGCTACAAGAGCCCGGCCGGCGGCTACGTCGGTGGCGACGGGCTGGCCCGTCTCAACGTGCTGGACCTCCAGCGCCAGATCCGCTCGCTGCCGATCCCGGTGATCGCGCTCGTCAACGGCTTCGCGATCGGCGGCGGCCAGGTTCTCCAGGTGGTGTGCGACCTCACGATCGCGAGCGACAACGCGGTCTTCGGCCAGGTGGGCCCGCGCGTCGGCAGCTTTGATGCCGGCTTCGGGATCGGCCTCCTGGCACGGCTCGTCGGCGACAAGAAGGCGAAGGAGATCTGGTTCCTCTGCCGGCGCTACTCGGCCGACGAGGCGCTGGCGATGGGCCTCGTGAACACGGTCGTCCCGCTCGCCGACCTCGAGGCAGAGGGCGTGGGCTGGGCGGACGAGATCCTGGCCATGAGTCCCACCGCGATCCGCTTCCTGAAGTCGGCCTTCCTCGTGGCGACGGACGGCCTGGCCGGGCTCCAGGAGTTCGCCGGCAACGCAACCGGCCTCTACTACACGACCGAGGAGGCGCACGAAGGCTCGCGCGCGGTCCTGGAGAAGCGCCCCCCCGACTACTCGAAGTACCCACGGCGGCCGTGACGTCCATCGCCGTGCGCCCCTCCGCGCTCCGAACGTGGCTCCTGGCCGTCCGGCCCGCCACGCTCCCGGCCGCGGCGAGCGGCGTGGCCGTGGGGCTTGGCGCCGCCCTCGCCGTGGGCGCCGCGTTCCGCCTCGACACCGCGCTCGGCTGCCTGGCGGTCGCGCTCCTGCTCCAGGTCGTGGCCAACCTCGCGAACGATCTCTCGGACTTCCGGCGCGGCGCCGACACGCCGGATCGCGCCGGTCCCACGCGCGTCGCCTCGGCCGGGCTCGTCACCGAGCGGCAGCTGGAGGTCGCGATCGGGCTCACGATCGGGGCCGCGGCGCTGATCGGCCTCTGGCTGGCCTGGGTCGGCGGGCCGGCCCTCGTCGGGCTGGGGGTGCTCGCGATCGTGGCGGCGCTCGCCTACACCGGCGGGCCGTGGCCGTACGGCTACCGCGGCCTCGGCGAGGTCTTCGTCTTCGTCTTCTTCGGCCTCGTCGCGGTGGTCGGGACGGCGTACCTGCAGGCATTCCGCCTGGAGCCGCTCTTCGTGGTCGCCGCGATCCCGGTCGGGGCCCTGACGACCGCGATCCTCGTGGTCAACAACCTGCGCGACATCCCGACGGACGCGGTCGCCGGCAAGCGAACGCTGGCCGTGCTGCTGGGTCGCCGCGCGACGGCGGCGGAGTACGGGCTCCTGCTCGCGACTGCGTTCGCGGTGCCGATCGCGCTCCTGCTCGCCGGCTTCGGGATCGTCCAGCTCCTGCCGCTCTGCGCTGTGCCGCTCGTGGGGCCCCTGTTGCGGACGGTCCGCGACTTCCGGGAGCCGCGGCAGCTCAACCCGGTCCTGGCGGGGACAGCGCGGCTCGCGCTCTTCTTCGGGCTGCTGTTCGCCGTCGCGCTCGCGCTGCGGGGGTGGCCGGCATGATCGACCTGCGCGCCGCGCTCGAGGCCGTTCCGGTCACCGGCCTGTCGGCCGTCCGTGTCCGCGTCCCGTTCCGCCGGCCGTTCGCGACCGCCACCGGTATGTGGCTCCATCGCGAGGCATGGATCCTGTTCGTGGCGGGGCCGGACGGCCGGATCGGCGCCGGCGAGGCGGTCCTGGAGCCCGACGCGACCGAGGTCGAAGAGACGCTGCTGGCTCGCCTGATCCGGGAGGCGGCCGACCGCGCGCGGGCGGGCGAGGTGCCCGACGTCGAGGAGCTGGAGCTGCTCGGCACGCCGGGCCGGGCGTTCCGCGCGGCGCTGGATGCGGCACGCTTCGACCTGCTGCCGAACGACGGCTGGGCAGCGGCGGGCCTTGCGGAGGCCGCCGGTGCCACGCCCGGAGGGGCCGGTGCCACGCCCGGAGGACCCGGGTCGTCGGGGCCCGACGTGGCCGGTGTCGCGCCCGGCGTGCCCGTCAACGGCACGATCGGCTTTGGTGGCCCGGCGGCCGGCGCGGAGGCCGCGCTTCAGGCGATCGAGGCCGGCTTCACCACGCTCAAGCTCAAGGCGGGCGCGGAGCGCGAGACGCTCGACCTGGTCGCGCGCGTCCGGGCGATCCGGACGGCGGTGGGACCCGACGTCCGCCTTCGCCTGGACGTCAACGGCGCCTGGGACCTGCCGACCGCCGAGGATCGCCTGCACGCTGTGGATCGCTTCGGGATCGAATACGTCGAGCAGCCGCTTCCCGCCGACGACAGCGACGGGGCCGCCGAGCTGCGGCGCCGGGTGGACGTCCCGATCGCCGCGGACGAGGCCGCCGCGTCACTGGTCGCGGTGCGGCGGCTCCTCGCCGCGGGCGCGGCGGACGTGCTGGTCGTGAAGCCGGCCCGCGTCGGCGGCCCGCTTGCCGTGGCCGAAATTGCCGAGGCTGCCGCCGCGCACGACGTGCCCGTGGTGATCAGCACGCTCTTCGAGACGGGGATCGGGATCGCGGCTGCGCTGATGGTGGCCGCGCGGCTCAGGCACGTGCCCGGGGCGCGGTTCCCGGCACCGCTCGCGCATGGCCTCGCCACGGCGGGGCTGCTGGAGCACGATCTCCTCGACGAGCCGTTGGTCGTGGAAGCCGGGCGGATGCATGCACCCGGCGGGGCCGGCGCCGGCCGACTGGGGATCACCGTGAGCCGACGGGCGGTGACACGCTTCGCCGCCGAGTTCGTGGAGGCGACCCCGTGAACACCGCGCTGATCTTGCCGATCGCGCTCCGGGGCCACGCCCGATCGACGCCCGATGCGCCGGCGATCCTGGAGCCGGGGCGGACGTGGAGCTTCGCGGCACTCGACGCGCACGCCGATGCGTTGGCGGCGGGCCTCGTCGCTGCCGGCGTTCGACCCGGGGATCGCGTGGCGCTGCTCGCGGCGCCGTCGGCGACGGCGATCGGGCTGCTGGCCGCGGCCGGGTGGGTCGGGGCCTGCGTCGCCCCGCTCGGGACCGGGCTGACCGCGCCGGAGCTGGCGGCCGCCGGTGTCGTGATCGGGCCCCGCCTGGTGGTGCACGACGGCGAACACGCCACCGTGGCGGGGGCGCTGGGCGTCGCCAGCGTGCGCCTCGAGGCGTTGGCCGGGGGCGCTGCCGACGCGGCCACGGGCGCGGCGGAGGTGGCGGCCCAGACAAGGCTCGATCCAAACGCACCGGCCGTCGCCGTTCTCACCTCCGGCACGACCGGTCGACCGAAAGCGGCCCTTCTCTCCCATGCGTCGATGGCGGCGAGCGCCGGCGCGTGGTCGGCCGCCCTGCCGCAGGCGACGGGCTGGCTCCTCTGCCTCGGCCTCGCGCATGTCGCCGGGCTGGGGGTCGCGTGGCGGGCGATCGGGGCGGGCGTGCCGCTGGACGTGGTGCCGGCATTCGACGCCGAGACGGTGCTCGACGCGCTCCGGCGTGGGCCCGCCAGCCACGTCTCGCTCGTCCCGACGCAGCTGGCGCGGCTCCTCGATGCGGACGAAGCCGGCGGCGCTGACCGCGAAACCCCCGACCCGGCGCACCCAGGCCTGCGGGCGGTCCTGCTCGGCGGCGGGCCGATCCCGCCGGCACTCGTGACGCGGGCACTGGCCGCGGGCTGGCCGGTGGTCTCGACCTACGGCCTCACGGAAGCGGGCTCCGGGGTGACGGCCCTGGCTACGGCCGATGCCGGGGCGCGTCCCGGGTCTGCCGGTCGGCCGCTGCCCGGCGTCCAGCTCCGGATCACGGACCCTGCCGCGGACGGCACCGGCGAGATCCAGGTCCGTACGCGGGCCGCGTTCTCCGGTTACCTCGGCCGGCCGGAGGAGACCGCCGCCGCGTTCGACCCCGACGGGTGGCTGCGGACCGGCGACGCCGGGCGGCTCGAAGCGGACGGCTTCCTCCACGTGCTCGACCGATGCGACGACCTGCTGATTTCCGGAGGCGAGAACGTCGTCCCGGCCGAGGTGGAGGCGACCATCGCGGAGCATCCGGCGATCGCGGAGGCGGGCGTCGTCGGTCGCCCGGACCCGACCTGGGGTGCCGTGCCGGTTGCGGCCGTCGTGCTGCGACCGGGTGCGCCGGCGCCGACGAACGCGGAGCTGCGGTCCTTCTGTCTCGCCCGCCTCGCGCCGTACAAGATCCCGGTCGGGTTCTTCGTCGTCGCCGTGCTCCCGCGGACCGCGTCTGGCAAGCTGCGCCGCGCCGAGCTGCGGGCGGCCCTCGCCGGGGCCCCACGGGCCGACTGGACATCACCGGCCGCGATCGAGGTGCTCGCATGACCAGTGCGTCGACACGCACGTGCAGGGCTCCCGACGGTGCCAGCCTGTTCTACCGCGCGTTCGCGGCGGCGCACGGGGCCGAACGCGGAATCCCGATCGTCCTCCTCCACGCCACGCTTTCCGCGTCTGTCCAGCTCGCCGGCCTCGCCCGGCTCCTCGCGGTCCGCGGGCCGGTCTTCGCCCTCGACCGGCGGGGGAGTGGGGAGAGCCCCATGCCGGTGCCGCGACCGCTCGACGTAGTGGTCCACGTTGCCGACGTCGCCGCGCTCCTCGATGCCGAGGAGATCGCCGTCGCGATCCTCGTCGGGCACAGCTTCGGTGGGGTCGTCGCGCTGGAGGCCGCTGCTCGACTTCCAGGGCGCGTTTCCGCTGTCGTCGCCTGGGAGCCGCCGTACGGGCCGCTCGCCGACGCCGAGACCCGGGCCAGGTTCGCCACCGTCGCGATCGCGACAGACCGCGCCTATGCGGCCGGCGGTACCGCCGGCGCAGCCGCCGCGGCCGCCGCCACGTTCCTCGACGGCGTCGCGGGCGACGGCGCGTGGCAGGCGCTGCCGGACCGGGCCCGGGCCTTCCTCGCCACGCAGGGCGACGGCGCGTACGTCGATGCCGCGCTGGCTGGGCTGGATCCGGGCGGCCTGTCGCGTATCGTCGCGCCGGTGACCATCCTGACCGGCACCGCCAGCGAGCCGTTCTACGCTCCCATCGCCCGCGCCGTTGTCGAGCGAGTCCCCGGCGCGCGCCTCGTGGCGCTCGACGGGCTACGCCACACCGCCCCGATCACCGACCCCGAGCCGGTCTCGGGCGCGGTCCTCGACGCGATCGCCGCGGCCGGGATCCCGACCCGGCTGGAGATCCACCGATGACGAGTCCCCGGGACGGCGCCCCGTCGGGCGTCCCGTCCGGCCTCGCGACCGAGCGCGGCAACGCCGCACCGAGCAGCGAGGTCAGCTCGATGTTCGACGGAATCTCGGGCGTCTACGATCCGATGAACCTCCTCATCAGCGCCTTCCAGGAGCCGCGCTGGCGGCGGCGCGCGGTGGCGCTGACGCGGCTCCGGCCGGGCGGCCGGGCGATCGACATCGCGACCGGCACCGGCAAGGTGGCGGCCGACCTCCACCGACGCGTGCAGCCCGGCGGCGAGGTCCTGGGCGTCGACATCAGCCCGGGGATGATCGGCGTTGCCGAGCGGCGGTTCAACGGTCGGCCGGGGCTGACGTTCGTGGTCGGCGACGCGCTGGCATTGCCGGCGCCCGACGCTGCCTTCGACGCCGCGAGCATTGCGTTCGGGATGCGGAACCTGCCCGACTACGGGCAGGGCTTCGCGGAGATGCGCCGCGTAGTGCGCCCCGGCGGCCGCGTGGTCTGTTTGGAGATCGCCCGGCCACGCAGCCGGCTCGCCCGGATTCTCCGCGCATGGTTCGACGGGATCGTGCCGGTCATCGGCCGCCTGGCCGGACAGGGCAGCGCCTATGACTACCTCGTCCGCAGCGTCCGTAACTACCCGGCGCCGGAGGCGATCGCCGGCATCATGCGCAACGCAGGCCTCGTCGGGGTGACCTGGACGGGCATGTCAGGCGGGATCGTCACGCTCCACGTCGGGACGGTGCCGCCGGCGAGGTGAGCGGGGAGGGGGCGAGGGGCGAGGGGACGGATCGACCCGGGCGTGATGCGGACGCCTACCGGACCGCGCTCAGTACCAGGGCCAGGGCACGGCCGGCCAGTCCGGATGGGGATGCGGGAACTTCCGGGAGCCCAGGAGCTCGTCGAGGCGCGCCCGCGCCTGGTCGATCTCGGCGGCGTCGAGGTGCTCGGCGAGCGCCGCGGCGAGCGGCCCGCCGACCGTGAGCTTCGGCCGCAGCGCGGCCAGGACCTGCAGCTCCCGCGGGGCGATCAGCGTGCCCCGCCAGCCCCACAGGACCGTGCGGAGCTTCGGGTCCACGTTGAACGTGACCCCGTGGTCGACGCCCTGGATCAGGCCATCGGCGCGCACGAGCAGGTGGCCGCCCTTCCGGTCGGCGTTGTTGACCACGGCGTCGAACAGCGCGATCCGCCGCAGGCGCGGGTCGCCGGACTGGAGGAGGGCCAGGATGTCCACGTCGTCGCGGGTGGCGACCCAGAGCTGGAGCATCCCGGGGCCGAGCGGGCCCTCCGCGCGAAAGACCGTGGGTGGCACGATCTGCCAGCCCGTGGCCTCCGAGACGGCGTGCGCTGCGACCTCGCGGTGCGCAAGCGTGGCCTCGGGGAAGTCCCAGAGCGGCCGCTCGCCGCGGATCGGCTTGTAGACGGCTCCGGCCGTGATCTCCCCGCGACCCGGCACCACGCCGGTGACCGTGACCAGCAGGGTCGCGTTCGACGCCTGGACCAGCCGGCCCACGATCTGGAGGTCTCCGTCGCGCAGGAAGGGGAGCGCGAGGTCGGGCGGGAGGTCGACCGCCGGCGGGAGCTCGGGCTCGGGCGCGTCGTCAGGCTCGGGCGCGTCGGATCCGGCCGCGAGCCCGGCCCCCTTGTCCGGCTCGTCCACGCTGGGGCTGCTCAGTGCACGTAGCCGTTCTTGCGCGGGCAGATGTGGCCAGTCGGATCCAGCGGCAGGCCGCAGAAGGGACACGGCGGCCGCCCTGCGGCCACCATACGCAACGAACGTTCCATGAACGCCCGGGCGGCGAGCGGCGTCAGCCGGACGCGCACCAGGTCCGGGCCGTCAGGATCGCTGTCGTCGAACTCGAGCGTCGGCGGCGCGTCGTCCTCGTCCTCGTCCTCGTCGGCTGCCGCTTCGACTTCCTCGTCCTCGTCTTCGTCGGCTTCCTGCTGCGCGCGGGCCTCGACGACTACCTGCTCGCGCTGGGGGTCCCAGCCGAGCGTCATCGTCCCGACGCGAAACGCTTCCACGAGCGGCTCTCCGAGGGGCGCGGTGTCGTCGTCGGACGGCGCGAGCGCCTCCGGGACCTGGGCGCCTCGGCGGGAGACCTCCGCGAGGAGGAGCGCGAGGCGCTCGGCCAGCACCTGGACCTGGACCTTCTCGACCACGACCGAGACGAGCGCGCTTCCCTTGCGGGCCTGCAGGAAGAACGTGCGGTGGCCGGGTTGGCCGACGGTGCCGGCCACGAACCGGTCCGGGACTCCGAAATCGTAGATGCGACGCGGCACGGGGCTCTCCGGGTGGGTGGGGTGTGACGGCGACTCTACCGCGGTCGCGGCCGGTTCGCCTGCGGCGTGCTACCCGCCTGTCGGTCAGCCGCCAGCGCCCTGCGTGCTATAACCCGCCGGCGCCCAGTCGGCGCCCCGCGCCCTAACCCCCGGCGCCGCCGCCCACCGGTGCATCCGATGCCGGGTCCGGTCCCCGCGCTCGAGGGCCGCGGCGGCGCCGCGTGGGCGGTTGGGGCATGAGGGCCTCAACGCCCCCACCGGTATCGTTGACCCGGATCACGAACGGGCGCAGCTCCGCGTATCGGATGGCCGTCAGCGAGCCGGGATCCACGACGATCCGCTGGAAGCCGTCGAGATGGATCCCCAGCGCGTCGGCGATGAGCGCTTTGATCACGTCACCGTGGCTCACCACGGCGTACGTCGCGTCCGGCCCGAGCCGCGCGTTCCAGTCGCGTACGGCCTCCGTCGCGCGGGCGGCCATCGCGGCCAGCCCTTCGCCTTCAGGGAAGATCGCGGCCGACGGGTGGCTCTGCACGATGCGCCAGAGAGGCTCCTTTCGGAGGTCCTTGAGCTCCCGGCCCGTCCAGCTGCCGTAGCGGACCTCGCCCAGGCGCTCGTCCACGTGGAGCGCGGGCGCGGGCGTGCGGCCAGCGAGAACGGCATCGGCCGTCTCGCGGCAACGCTCCAGGGGGGATGTCACGACGGCCACCAGCGGAACCCCGCGGAGACGCTCGCCGAGGGACGTGACCTGGGCGCGTCCGCGCTCGTTCAGGTGGACGCCGGGGGTCCAGCCCGCGAGGACTGGGCCGGTGAGGGCCGTCAGGCCGTGACGGATGAAGAGGACGGTGGTCACCCGGGCAGTCTACGGCGCGTCCCGGTCGGCCAATGGCGCGGCCGTCTCAGCAGACGGCGCGACCCGGTCAGCCGCCGGCGAGCGAATCACCCCGCCGCTGCCGGCCCCGCGGCGGCCGGAGCCCGGGCGCGGGGGCGTGTGCGCCCGGTGACCACTGCGACCGGCGAGGACGCACGGCACGGTCGACGCGTGCATCCGGTGGCCGGAACAACCGTTCATCGGCCGCCCGGCGCATCCTGTGACCCAAGATCGCTCCCTGCCGGATCGCGGCCGGTCGTAGTGGCCACCCGGTGCACACTCGGGTCGCCGGAGGGCCGGTGCACCCTCGGGTCGCCCGAGGGCAGCCAGGGCCACGGCCCGAGACTCGGGTGTTGGCGTGGCCCCGGGGGACCGATGCGCAGGACTGCCCGAGCCGAGCCATTCGTCGCCCTTCGGGCTCGTCCGTTCCCGGGGCCGTCAACCGCCTGACCCGGCACGGAGAATGGGATGCGTCCGGAGGAGCCGGGGGACCCTGGGGACCCCGGGGAACTGCGGCCGGGGGACCCGCGGCCGGACCGGGCGAACCGCTTCCGGGAGAACCGCGGCCGGGGACCCCGGGGGAAACCGCGGACCCGCGGCCGGGGACCCCGGGGGAAACCGCGGACCCGCGGCCGGACCGGGCGAACCGCGGCCGGGGACCCGGGGGAAACCGCGGAACCGCGGCCGGGGACCCGGGGGAAACCGCGGAACTGCGGCCGGACCGGGCGAATCGCGGCCGGGGACCCCGGGGAACTGCGGCCGGACCGGGCGCACGCCACCCGTGATCCGCGACAATCGACGCATGGCAGGTGGACGCGTGCTGGTGGTTGGATCCGTCAACGTCGACCTCGTCGTGGCGGCCCCACGGCTGCCAGTGCCGGGCCAGACCGTGACCGGCGGCGACGTGGCCCGCTACCAAGGCGGCAAGGGCGGGAACCAGGCCACGGCCGCGGCACGGCTCGGGGCCACGGTTGCGTTCGTCGGGGCCGTCGGCGCGGACGACATGGGGAGCGAGGCGGGCTCGGCGCTTGCCGCCGAAGGGATCGACATCGCCGGTGTCGTCGAGACGGGTCGCCCGACGGGCGTGGCCCTGATCGTGGTGGATCCGCGCGCCGAGAACCTGATCGCGGTGGCCCCCGGTGCGAACGGCGAGGTGCACGCACCGCACGTGACGGCGGCCCTGCGCCGGCTCGCGCCCGGACCGCGCGACGTGGTGCTGGTCTGCCGCGAGATCCCGCCGGACGGCGTGCGGGCGGCCCTGGAGATCGGCCGGGAAGCCGGTGCGATCACGATCCTGAACCCGGCGCCGGCCGATGACCTGGACGCGGAGACGCTCGCTCTGGCCGACGTCCTGACGCCGAACGAGACGGAGCTGGCACTCCTGGTTGGCGGTGGGCCAGCCGGCGACGATCCGGAGTCCGCCGCCCGGCACCTCCTCGCGAGCCGCACCTCGGCCGGCCCGCGCCTCACCGGTCGTGGTCCTGCCGCTCGCGAGCCCGCCGTCGTCGTCACGCTGGGCGCCGCCGGGGCGCTGATCGTCCGAACGGGAGGCGCGGCCGTCGCGGTCCCGGCGCCCGCCGTCCACCCGGTTGACACGACTGGTGCCGGCGACACGTTCAACGGCGCGCTGGCCGCGGGGCTGGCCGATGGGCTGGAGCTGGCCGGGGCCGTGCGACGGGCGGTCGCGGCCGCGGCGTTCTCCACGACGCGTCCGGGGGCCCGGGGTGGGATGCCGACGCGCGCCGAGCTGGAGGGGTTCCTCAGCGGAACGTGACGCGGCCCGGAACGGGGCGTGACGCGCCCGGGAGCTGAACGTGACCCCGCCCGGAACGGGGCCTGACGCGGTCGGAGGAATCGAAAGGCCCCGGCGAACCGGGGCCTTCGTGCGAAGTCGTCGCGGGATGCGACGTCTCAGCGGGGTCAGGCGGAGCGCACCTGAGCGGCGCGCGGCCCCTTCGGGCTCGCCTGGATCTCGAACTCGACGCGCTCGCCGCCGGCAAGCCGGTCGAAGTCCAGCGGGGGCGTGAGCTCGTTGCGGTGGAAGAAGTACTCCTTGCCGTCCTCGGCGGTAATGAAGCCGAAGCCGCGGTCGGAGACGACCTTCTTGACTGTTCCTGCGGTCATGGTGACCCTTTCCTCTTCCCGAACCAAACACAGACGCACGGTCTGTTCGAGAAGGAACGGTCGACCACGCGAGTGTCGCCACACAGAACGGCGACGCGGGGAGTATACGCGATACGGTCGCCAGCGCGCGATGACGATCCTGCCTCCCCGGGAGACGCGAAGCGCGGGATCAGCAAACCGCCCCTATCCAGGCAGGCCGCCTCGTTGCACCATCCGTCGCACGTTTGGGCTCATCTCGAGAGGAATGAGATGCGTCCCTGGGTGCTCGCGGGCCCAAACGCGGAACAGCTCGTCAACGAACCCCTGGCCGACATCCGTGATGCCGCCGAAGTCGATCTCGACCCGGTCGAAGGCTTCGAGCCCTACAGCCACGCGCTTGGCCTCCGACCTCGAGAGGAACGAGCGGGCGACTCGCTGCAGCTCGAGGCGAATGGTCGTTCGGTCGAATGCCGGTGACCCCTCGGGTTCGAGACTGTAGCGATCGAAGGTTTGGCGCAAGGTCCGGCGCGAGTCCACGAGGACCTCGCAGCGGACGCGTGTCCCGACCTCGGGGGAAGCGTCGCCGATCGCCTGATCACCAAGCGTGTTATCCACCGTCCAACGGAGGCCGTTCGCGGCAAGCACGAAGGTGTCGACGGCCTTGGACGTGAAGAAGATCCCCTCGCCGGAATGCCGGTCGCGCGCAGACGTTCGCTTGCCCTTGTTGAACTCGGCGATCACGTCGAATGGGTCCACCAGGCCGAAGGCCTCGGCGGCGTGCCGGATGGCGCCGACGCCATCGTCATGGATCTCGAATGCGAGCAGCCCTTCGACGGGGATGATCGCGACATCCGCGACCGACCCACCCGAGTGGTCGATCGCATTGTTGAGCATCTCGGTGAAGGCATACTGGAGGACGGTTTGGACGTCGTTGCCGGCTTGGCTCAAGCCGGGAATCTCACCTCGGACCTCCCGCCACACCACATCCTCGGCGAGGCCGTCAAGGGGGTATCGGCGAGCCAGGGTGAACACTCGCTCGTATCTGGCACCCCGTCCAGCACCCACACGTCGAAGCTCCCCGTGCGCCACCATCTCGCGGAGGTGGTAGTGAACGGCTTGTCGAGTGATGTCGAGTTCCCGGGCAACGAGGCCACTCTGTACGGAGCCTCGGGCCGCAGCGAGTGCCCGGATCGTCTCTTTGACGTTTCGGGCTGGCAGCGGCGTTGGTTTCGCTTGACGATTGGACATTTGCGCTCAATCGTGGGATAGAATCGTCAAAACGTCAAGTGCCGCGATGCGGAGTCGTGTCGGCGCAGGAGCGCCCTCGCGGCGCATCGCCGGGACGGACGCCCCGCGCGTTCGGGCATTTCCGCACTGGTGGCCGGTCGGCCGCGAGCCACACCCTCGCTCCGAGCCCTGCGATGCGCCCAGCATTCGGGCCCGCGCGCTCGGAAGGGTGGAGGGATCTCGTGGACGTCGTGCAGGCCGTGGCCGGCTGGCTTCACTCACTCGCGACGGTCACCCTGCTTGGCTACTACGCGATCCTCGCGCTCGTCGTCCTGCCGGTCCTGCGGCGCACCGTTAACGGACCCGCCCTGGGTCGGGTGATCCCCGCGATCGAGCGGCGCGCGCTGCCGCTGATCCTCGGGTCGATCGGCGTCTTCCTGGTGACGGGGACGTACCTGCTGTTGACGGATGACCGGTTCCTCGGGCTGGGTCACGTTTTCGGGAGCACGTGGTCGACGCTGCTCGTGATCAAGCACGTCCTGGTGATCGCCCTGATCGGGATCGGCGTCTTCATCGACCTGCTGGTCGTGCCGGACATCACGACCCCTGTCGATGAGGCCGCCCGGACCGCGGCGATCCGCCGTCTTGCGCGCAGCGCATCGGCAATCGCCACCCTGGGCGCCGTCGTGCTGCTCCTGACCGCGGCGGCCCAGGCAAGCTGAGGCGAGTCAGCGGCGCTCGAGCGCGGCGCTCGTGCGCCGCGC
>JANXWH010000205.1 GCA_025351245.1 Chloroflexota bacterium
GCGGGGCGCGAGCCGAGCCGCGCCGGGCGGCGCGCCCGGACGCGGGGGCGCGAGCCGAGCCGACGAACCGGACGCGGGGCGCGAGCCGCGCCGAAGGCCCGGGCGCGGCCCGGGCGCGAGCCGCGCCGACGAACCGGACGCGGGGGCGCGAGCAGCGCCGACGAACCGGACGCGGGGCGCGAGCCGAGCCACGCCGGGCGGCGCGCCCGGACGCGGGGCGCGGCACGCTACCGACCCACGGCGCCTGGCCGCCCAACCCGGGTCGCGCCTACACTGCACGGGTCACCCGGAACGAACCCACGCCGCCCAGGCCCCGGCGCCCACGCCCCGCTCGCCAACCCCGGCGCCATCCCCGCCGCCCCCTCTCGCCGACCCCCGCACCCGGAATGAACCTACGCTACGCCAACCCCCGCTCCTATCCCCGCCGACCCCGATCGCCAGCCGCGAGGATCCCGATGACCGACCGCCCCGCACATCCGTACAACCTGCCGAGCGACCCGGCCAAGCGCCACAGCGCTGCGCTGACCGACGGGCCCGACCGCGCCGCGGCACGCGCCATGCTCAAGGCGATCGGGTTCGCGGATGAGGACCTGGCCCGGCCGCTGATCGGCGTCGCGACGACGTGGATCGAGACGATGCCGTGCAACTTCAACCAGCGCCGCCTGGCCGAGTTCGTCAAGGAGGGGATCCGGGCCGCCGGCGGCACGCCCATGGAGTTCAACACGATCTCCATCAGCGACGGTGTCTCCATGGGCACCGAGGGGATGAAGGCGTCGCTCGTCAGCCGCGAAGTGATCGCCGATTCAATCGAGCTGGTGGCCCGCGGTCACCTCTTCGACGGCATGGTCTGCCTGGTGGGCTGCGACAAGACGATCCCGGGTGCGGCGATGGCGCTCGTCCGGCTGGACCTGCCCGGGCTGGTCCTCTACAACGGCACCATCTACCCGGGCATCTACAAGGGCCGCAACGTCGACATCGTGACCGTGTTCGAGGCGGTGGGAGCGTACCGTGCCGGCACGATCACCCTCGACGAGCTGTACGAGATCGAGAACGCCGCCTGCCCGGGCGCCGGCGCCTGCGGTGGCCAGTACACCGCGAACACGATGAGCACGGTGATGGAGTTCATCGGGCTCTCGCCGGCCGGCCTCAACGGCATCCCGGCGGAGGACCCGGCGAAGGACGCGGCCGCCCGCCGGTGCGGCGAGCTGGTGATGGACCTCGTCCGGCGCGACGTGCGCCCCTCGGCGATCCTGGACCGGCGCGCGATCGAGAACGGGATCGCGGCCGTGGCGGCGACCGGCGGCTCCACGAACGGCGTCCTCCACCTCCTCGCGATCGCGCGCGAGGCCGGCATCCCACTGGAGATCGATGACTTCGGGACGATCGCCGACCGGACGCCGATCGTCGCCGACATGAAGCCGGGCGGGCGCTTCTCCGCCTCCGAGATGTACGACGCCGGCGGCGTGGCGCTCGTCATGCGCGAGTTGCTCTCCCGCAACCTGCTCCACGGCGACGCCCCCACGGTCGACGGCCGGACGATCGCCGAGATCGGGGCAGCGGTCAGCGAGACGCCGGGGCAGCAGGTGGTCGTGCCGATCGCGACGCCGATCAAGCCGATCGGCGGGCTCACGATCCTCCGCGGCTCGCTGGCCCCGGACGGCTGCGTCATCAAGCTGGCCGGCCACGAACGGCGATACCAGCGCGGCCCCGCCCGCGTATTCGACTCCGAGACGGCCTGCTTCGCGGCAGTCAAGGCCGGCGCGATCCGACCGGGCGACGTCATCGTGATCCGCTACGAGGGCCCGGTCGGCGGGCCGGGGATGCAGGAGATGCTGAGCGTCACCGCCGCGCTCGTGGGCGAGGGCCTGGGCGACCAGGTCGCGCTCCTCACCGACGGCCGCTTCTCCGGCGGCACGCACGGCCTGATGGTGGGCCACGTCGCGCCGGAAGCGGCGCTCGGCGGGCCGATTGCGCTGGTCCGGGAGGGCGACGAGATCGAGATCGACGTGGATCGCAAGGCGATGGACCTGCTGGTGGACCCGGCCGAACTGGCGGCCCGGCGCACCGCGTGGTCGCCGCCTCCCCCGCCCTACCGCGGCGGCGTCATGGCGAAGTACGCGGCACTGGTCTCCTCCGCGTCCGATGGGGCGATCACGACGGGGGCGCGGATGCGGGCGAGCCTCCCGAACGCGTGATGACCACCCCGAACGACGAGCACGGCACTGAGGCGCCGTCCGCCGAGGGCGGCGTGCCGGCCGAAGCCGAGGCACCTGCCGCCGAGGTCAGCATGCCCGCCGAGGCCGAAGGGCCCGCCGAGCCCCCGGTCTACACCGCGGTCGACCGGCCGCGCGGCCTGAACGCCTACTTCGCGCCCGGCGGCGAGGACGGGGCAACCGACGAGCGGCGGGCCGACGAGCGGCGCAACCTCCGGTTGCTCGTCCTCATGGTCGCCGCGCTCGTGCTGATCCCGACCCTGCTCACGATCGTCGCCCTGGCCCAGCAGCTGATCGCCCACCGCAGCGGCTGACCGCAGCGGCTGACCGCGGTGTCCCGGTTGCGGGTCCCCCGTCCCGGCGCGTCCCTCAGGGCCGCGTCGTGAACCCGGCGGTCCGGAAGTCGGCATCGAGGGCGATCGCCTGTTCGATCCCCTCGCGACGCATGAAGGCGAAGCTCGTCCGATCGACGAGCGAGACCGAAGACTCGACGGCACGGCGAAAATCGCGGAGGGCCTCCTCGTGGAGACCTGCGTCCACGGCGACCACCTCGACCGCCGGGAAGACGTCGTCCACGAGACGGGCGGCGGCCGCGGCGCCGAAACGGCGGCGGGCCACCGCGAGCGTCTCGACCACGACATACGCGTGGGTGCGCAGCGTGTCCGTCCGGCCGGCATCGAAGGCCGCCAGGACGCCTGCATGCGCGGGGTCATCGCGATCCAGGAGCGCCAGGAACCCACTGGAGTCCACGAACAGGCTCACCAGCGCTCACCGGAGAGCACGTCATCGTGACCGCCGGCGACATCGCCCGAGCCGGATGCGACAGATCCCGCGGCTCGCAGGGCACGCTCCAGCCGGTCGACGCGGGCCGCCTCGTCGTCCGGGACCGACCGGTCCACGGCATCCCTGACGACGGCGGCGAGCGAGACACCCCGCCGGTGGGCCTCGCGGCGGAGGCGTGCCATCTGTTCGTCGGTGAGCGAGACCTGGGTCCGGATCATGCCGGCATGATATCAGTCTAGCCGTGATCTGATGTATGACTCCGCGGCGGACGCCGGCGGCCCGGGGGCTCCGCGTCAGAGGACGCGCAGGCCCTCGAGGATCAACAGCGTCCCGAAGATCACGAAGGCCGCGGCCGCGAACAGCTTGATCGCGCGCTCCGGGAGTCGCGGGCCGAGGAGCGCGCCGGCCCCGATGGCGAGCGCGTCTGCCGCCACCATCCCCGCGGTCGAGCCCAGCCACGTCCCGATCGGCTCCTCCGTGGTGGCGAGGGTGATCGTGGCCAGCATCGTCTTGTCGCCCAACTCGGCCAGGAAGAAGGCCGTCCCGATCGTGAGGAAAGCCCACCGGGCGGGTCGCGCGGCACGCGACGCATCGCCTTCGCCGAGGTGGTCGCCGTGCAGCGTCCACGCGGCGAAGGCCAGGAAGGCGAGGCCGGCGACGACATTGATGACGTTCGTCGGGAGCGCGAGCGCCGCCGCCGACCCGACCAGGACCGAGAGGGCGTGGATGATGAGGGTGGCGATCGTCACGGCGACCAGCACGGTCCGAGCCCGGTAGCGCGCCGCGAAGGCAAGGGCCATGAGCTGGCTCTTGTCGCCGAGCTCGGCGAGCAGGATGACGCCGAAGCTCAGCCAGAATGCGTCCACGAGGATCCCCCGTCCGGGGGCGCCGGCGTCAAACCGCCGCTACTCCGGCCGCTGCTTTATGAGCCGCCCACGGCGCGAGACGGCGCGGGTCGCGAGCGCAGCGACGCCCATGGCGACGATCGCGCGCTCGGTTGCGGGCAACGGCCTGACGACCGCCAGGAACTGGTCGGCACGCGAGCGGTCGATCACCGCGAGGAGTGCCCGTCCGCGCTCCGTGAGCCAGACCGAGCGCATCCGCCGGTCGTCGGATTCCGCGCGTCGTTCCAGCAGGCGACGATGTGCCAGCCCGTCCACCAGTCGCGACGTCGCCGACGGGGACCGGTTCAGCGTGTCCGCCAGGTCCGCGATCGTGGTGGTGCCGCCATCCGCGAGCGTGTAGAGCGCCGCGAGCTGGGTGAAGCCCAGGCGAATCTCGCCGAGCTGTGCCGCGAACCCGATCACGAGCTCACGCCAGAGCGCCTTCCCGAAGGCCACCCGTTCGGACAGCTCGCGCGGGTTCTGGATCCGGTTCCGCGCGGCGGCCACCGGGGCCAGGAGGACATCGTCGGCCATTGCCTCCAGGCTGGCGGTCGTGACGCGCGCGTGGGCGCCCGGGCGGCGCGGTCGGGGCGGGATCGGCATCGCTGCGAGCCTAGCCCGACAGGTCGATTGATGCAAGGTTGCACGCGATTTGCCGGGGTCGTGCGAAACCGGGAGTACGCTCGTGCGGAATCTCACGTGGCGAGCAGCCCACGCTCGCCAATCCCCAGCACCCGGCGCCTGTCGGCACGCCCGAGGAGGTAGATGTCCACGCTCGCGTTCGTCTTTCCCGGCCAGGGGTCGCAGGCCGTCGGCATGGGTCGCGCGCTCGCTGAGACCTCGCCCGCGGCCGCCGCCGTGTTCACAGAGGCCGATGCCGCGCTCGGCGAGCCGCTGAGCAGCCTCGCCTGGGATGGGCCGGCCGAGGCGCTTGACCTGACCGTCAACGCACAGCCGGCACTCCTGGCTGCCTCGATCGCGTTCCTGCGGGCGATGGAGGAGCGACGAGCGGCCAGCGGCCGACCCCCGCTTGCGCCGGCGTTCGCCGCCGGCCACTCCATGGGCCAGTACAGCGCACTCGTCGCGGCGGGCGTCGTGTCGCTGAGCGACGGGATGCGCCTGGTCCGCGAGCGGGGGCGGCTCATGCAGGCCTCGGGCGAGGGCGGCCCGGGCGGCTCCACCGGCGAGAGACGCCCGGGCGCGATGGCCGCGATCATCGGCCTGCCCGAGGAGCGACTGCCCGACCTGGTGGCAGCGGGCTCGGCGCACGGGACGTTCGGCATCGCCAACCGGAACTCGCCCGGCCAGGTGGTCGTGTCCGGCGTCCGCCCGGCCGTCGAGGCTGCGGCGGCGGCCGCGAAGGGGCTCGGTGCCAAGCGCGCGCTCGTGCTGCCGGTCAGCGTCGCCGCCCACTCCCCGCTCATGGCGTACGCGGCCGCAGGCATGCGCACGGTGCTCGCCGGCCTCGCGTTTCACGACCCCAGCATTCCCCTCCTCGCCAATGCCGACGCGCGACCGCTCACCACGGGCGATGCCTGCCGGGCCGAGCTGGTTGACCACCTCACGACCGGCGTCGACTGGATCGCCGCCGTCGAGGCGATGCGCGCCGCCGGCGTCACGCAATTCGTCGAGGTCGGCCCGGGACGCGTGCTCTCCGGGCTCATCCGCCGGATTGCCCCGGACGCCGAGACCATCCCGCTCGATGATCCCGGGGCACCGGGCGGCCTGGCCGATCCCGATCCCGATCCCGATCCGGCCGGCTGACCGGAGCGCCACCCATGCACGAACCTCGACCGTAGAACCCGCACCCGACATACCCGGAGGATCCCCCAGCACCGTGCGCAAGCCCGACTTCACCCGCCGCGTGGCCGTCACCGGCCTTGGCATCGTCAGCCCCATCGGATCCGACGTCGATACCGTCTGGCAGCACCTCGTGGACGGCGTCAGCGGCCTTGGCCACATCACCTACTGGGACCCCGCGCCGTACGACTGCCAGGTTTCCGGCGAAGTCCACGACTTCGACCCGGCCGCCTGGATGAACTTCAAGGAAGTCCGCCGGACCGACAAGAACGTGGTCCTGGGCGTCGCGGCGGCGAAGAAGGCGCTTGCGCACAGCGGCCTCCAGGTCAGCGATGCCAACCGCGACGAGATCGGGGTCGTCTTCGGCTCCGGGGGCGGCGGCTCCCGCCTCCTGATGGAGAACCGGCACACCTGGGAGACGAAGGGCGCCCGCGCGGTCAGCCCCTTCTACATCGCGAACATGCTCCCCGATACTGCGTCCGGCCAGATCGCGATCGAGACCGGCATCCGCGGGCCGAACATGTGCATCGTCACGGCGTGCTCCACGGGCACGCACAACATCGGTGAGGCCGCCGAGCTGATCCGGCGCGGCGACGTGGTCGCAGCGGTGGCCGGCTCCACGGAGAGCCCGCTCCACGAGCTGATCCACATCGGCTTCTCTAACATGCGCGGGATGGGGACGCCCCGGCCCGGCGAGCCGGAGCAGACGATCTCGCGACCGTTCGACATCACGCGCAACGGCTTCGTCCTCGGCGAGGGCGCCGGTGCCGTGATCCTCGAGGACCTCGAGCTCGCGAAGGCGCGCGGCGCGACGATCTACGCCGAGGTGACCGGTTTCGGTTCGGCCGCTGACGCGTGGGACCTGATCCAGCCGGTGGAGAAGGGCGACGGCGTCCGGCGTGCGCTGCTCCAGGCGCTCGAGCGCTACGATGTGAAGCCCGAGTGGATCGACATGATCAACCCGCACGGGACCTCGACGCCGCTCGGCGATCTTCGTGAGGCGGAGGCGTTCTGGGCCGTCTTCGGCGACCGGACCCCGGAGATCCCGATCAGCGCCACGAAGTCGCTGACCGGCCACCTGATGGGCGCGGCGGGTGCGGTCGAGGCGATTTTCACGGTGCTCTCGGTCCACAACCAGGCGGTCCCGGGCGTGCCCACCTTCCGCGACCCCGATCCGGAGATCAACCTGAACGTCCCACGCGAGACGGTCCGCCGCGAGATCCGCTATGCGATCTCCGACAACGTCGGCCTCGGCGGCCACAACGGCGCGGTGATCTTCAAGCACTACGAAGGCGACTGAGCGCGCGCGGACTCGCGGCCTCGCGGTCACCAGACTCGCGGGCTCCCAGTCGCCGGGTCGTCGACGCCGATCTACGCTCCGGAAGGAGTCGAGCGCCCGCCACGCCTCGGGCGCGCCAGCCAGAGGCCGAACCCGAGGAGTGCTCCGAGCGCTCCGACGAACGGTGCACTTCCGCGGGAGTCGCCCGGCAGGGACGTTGCGGTGCTGGGCGGCGCGAAGAACCGGATGAAGGCCGAGAGCGTCGTCGCGCCCCGAAGCACGCGGTCGACGCGGAGCGCGTACGCACCGTCCGGCGCGGCCGCCTCGACGGTCACGAGGGCTCCGTACGCCGCATCCTTCACCGCCTCTGACAGCGGCATGGGGCATCCGGTACAGGCGGCTGCTGGTGACGGCACCGCCCCGGCGCTCGTGCCCAGGAGCAGCACGCCAACGAGCACCAGCAGTCGCTGGCCCGGCAACCTCCGGAGGGCTTCCAGTTTGCCCGCCATCATGGAGCGACCTCCCCACGCTGGTTGAACCTGACCGTCGTTGTCGCGGCCACACACGTGTAGATGTCGGGTTGCTGGCTCGCGTACGAGCCGTTGTAGACCTTGTACGTGTACGCGTCGACCACCGGGGCCGTCGCCAGCAAGGCGCCATCGCCAGTGCAACAGCCGCAAGATCCACGCATGCTGATCGTCTCCGGTGGCCGTGAACGACGCGTTCGGGCGAACGTCGCTCGACCTTCGACTGCCGCGGACGCTGGAGCCTGCCCCCCCGCAGATAGGGCCGGAGGTCAGCTTCACCGGACCTGGATGGCACTGTCTCGGCGGGCCGCGGCGGTGCCGCCGCCAACTCGGTCCCGTCCTGGCGGGCGAGTCTCCTGACGGCGCCCGACCACTCGGCTGCGGGTGGCTACAATCGGGAGGATTGCCATTCGGAGGACCTCGCCCGTGCCACCCAGCGCCGATCCCGCCCGCCGCGCCGTCGTGACCGGGCTGGGAGCCGTCATGCCGATCGGCAACGACTTCGAGACGTACTGGCGGAACCTGCGCGACGGGGTCTCCGGCGTGGCCCGGATCACCGCCTTCGACCCGACCGACTTCGAGGTCAAGATCGCGGCCGAGGTGAAGGGTTTCCGCGCCGCCGACCACATGGACGCGAAGATGGCCCGCCGGATGAGCCGCTTCATCCATTTCGCGATGGCGGCGGCGAAGGAGGCGCTCGCGTCGGCGGGCCTGGATCCGGCGACGTTCGACCAGGACGCCCGCGATCGGTTCGGCGTGGTCGTCAACACCGGCGGCGGCGGGATCGAGCAGATCGTCGAGGGGACCCACGTCCGGCGGGAGCGCGGCCCCCGGTTCGTTTCGCCATTCGCGATCCCATCCCTCTCAGGCTCGATGGCCGCCTGCATGCTGAGCATGGAGTACGGGATCACGGGGCCGGTCATGACCCAGGTCGCCGCGTGTGCCACGTCCGTGATCGCGTTCCACGACGCGCTCCGGCTCATCGCGACCGGCGAGTGCGACGTGGTCCTGACGGGCGGCAGCGAGGCGCCGGTCCTGGAGGTCGGCATCGCCGCGCTCGGCAACATGGGCGCGCTCAGCAAGCGGAACGACGATCCGACCCACGCATCGCGGCCGTTCGATCGGGACCGCGACGGCTTCGTCCTTGGCGAAGGCGCCGGCGTGGTGGTCGTGGAGTCGCTGGCGCACGCGCTGGCGCGCGGGGCGACGCCGATCGCGGAGGTGCTCGGCGGGGCGCTGACTGCGGACGCGTTCCACATCTCGGCGCCGGAGCCCACCGGCCGCGGCGCCTCGCGCGCGATGACGCTGGCCCGGGAGCACGCCGGCGTGACCGCGGACGAGATCGACTGGATCGTTGCCCACGGGACCTCTACCCCGCTCAACGATTCCACGGAGTCGCGCGCGATCAAGGCCTCATTCGGGCCGGCGGCGTACGGCCGCGCGATCAGCTCGCCGAAGTCGATGATCGGGCACCTCGTGGGCGCGGCCGGGATCGCGAGCGCGCTCGCCGCGCTCGGCGGCCTCCGCGACCAGGTGATGTCGCCCACGGCGAACCTGGAGAACCCCGACCTGCCCGACTGCGACCTGGACTACGTCCCGGGGATCGCGCGGCCAGCGAAGCTCGAGACGGTGATGGTCAATGGGTTCGGGTTCGGCGGCCAGAACGCGGTCGTGATCTTCCGGAAGTACCAGGGGGCGTAGTCGGAGTCGGAGTCGGGCGACGGCCCGACGACCCGGCCGACAAGCGGCCCGACGTCCCGGCGGCCCTGCGGCCCGGCGGACGAGCGGCCAGCGGCCGGCGGCGACCCGGCCGACGAGCGAAACACGGACCCCGACGCGGCTCGGCGCCGAGTACGATCGTCGGCGATGCGTGCCCTTCGCCCTCCCAGGTGGCTCCGGCGCGGCCTCGAAGCGGGGCTCTTCGCCGGCCTGGTCTCGCTGCTCACCATCATCGCGTACCGCTGGGATCGGGGCGCGGCGGTCGGGGTGGCCACGCTACCGGTCGGGCTGACCGGGTCGATCGTCCTCGCGTTGCCGGTCCTGGCGGTGGGCGTCTTCGCGGTCGCCTACCCCGTCGGACTGGCCGCGACGCGGCTCGACGCGATTTTGGGCGCCGCGACCGGCGCGATCGTGGCGGCCGACCTCCTGGCGCTCATGACGGTCGCGGCCGGCGAGCGCGTCGCGATCCTCGGCGGCGCCAACGTCCTGCCGGTCGGGTTCCTGGCCGGGCTCCTGGCGACGCCCGCCGTCGTCGCCGGAATCGCTGCGAGCCAGCTCTTCTCCCCGCACGGGTTCGGCCGGCGCGCAGGGAGGATCGGGGCCGTCGCGGCGGTCATCGTCGCAACGCCGATCCTGCTGGTCGGGGTGCCGCTGCTGGCGTAGTGTGGTGCCCGGGCGCTCGCGACGGCGCGTTTCGTGCCCCCATCCGGCATCCTCACCGAACCGAGACCCTGGAATGACCATGCACCTCCGCTCCACCCTCACGCGGACGAAGGAGCCGTTCGTGTCGCTGGTTCCCGGCGCCGTCCGCATGTACACCTGCGGGCCGACGGTCTATCGCTACGCGCACATCGGCAACCTTCGGAGCTACCTCCTCGCGGACCTCCTGCGCCGGGCGCTGCTGGCGCGCGGGTTCGACGTGCTCCACGTGAAGAACATCACGGACGTCGGGCACCTGCGCGACGAGCGGTTCGACCGCGGCGAGGACAAGATGCTCGTCGCGGCGAAGCTGGAGGCCAAGTCGCCGGAGGAGATCGCCCGCTTCTACGAGGCGACTTTTCACGCCGATGAGGCGCTCGTGAACATCCTCCCGGCCCACGTCTTCCCCCGGGCCACCGACCACATCGACGAGATGATCGCGATGGTCGAGCGCCTCGAGGATGCCGGCTTCGCCTACGCCGTCCAGGGCAACGTCTACTACGACGTGTCGCGCTTCCCGGGCTACGGCTCCCTGTCCGGCAACACGCTGGACGAGCTGCGCGCCGGCCACCGGGGCGAGATCGAGGCCGACAAGCGCGACCCGGCCGACTTCGCGCTCTGGAAGCGCGCCGGCGAAGGGCGCCTTGCGAAGTGGCCAACCCGGCGCTGGGGTGAGGGCTTCCCCGGCTGGCACATCGAGTGCTCCGCGATGGCGACGAAGTACCTCGGCGAGCAGTTCGACATTCACACGGGCGGGATCGACAACGTCTTCCCGCACCACGAGGACGAGATCGCGCAATCGCAGGCCCTGACGGGCGTCCTGCCGGCGCGCTACTGGGTCCACGGCGAGCACCTCCTCGTGGCCGGCCGGAAGATGGCGAAGTCGGCGGGCAACTTCCAGCGGATCACGGATCTCGCCGAGCAGGGCATCGAGCCCCTCG
Organism: Chloroflexota bacterium; assembly: GCA_025351245.1. Classification (GTDB taxonomy): domain Bacteria; phylum Chloroflexota; class Limnocylindria; order Limnocylindrales; family CSP1-4; genus CTSoil-043. The sequence continues at coordinate 10,846 of JANXWH010000205.1, forward strand.
CGTTCCGGCTCCTCTGCCTGACGTCGCACTACCGCGCCAAGATGAACGTCTCCGATGAGTCGCTGCACGGCGCGCAGGCGGGCCTCGCCTCGCTGCGGGCTCGGGCCCGGGCGATCGGACGCGAGGCGGGGTCGTCCGCGGCGGGAGGTCTGGCGGCGGGCGGTCTGGCGGGGCCCACCGGCGGCGTGGCGCCGGGCACGCCCGGTCCCGACGGCGTCGTGCCGCCGGGGAAGGGAACGGCGAACCCGGCGGCGCTGTCCGCGCCCGCCCGGGCCCTCTTCGAGCGGTGGACCGCCGCCGTGGATGACGACCTGGATCTCCCGAAGGGGCTGGCGATCGTCCGCGAGGCGGCGAAGGCAAGCCATCTCCCCGCGGCCGAGCGGCGCTGGCTGCTCCTGGAGGCGGACCGGGTCCTGGGCCTGGACCTGGCGCGCGAGATCAACGCAGGCGCGGCCGCCGCGGCCACCGCGGCACGCGATTCTGGCGATCAGTCGCCCGGAACCCCGCCCGATGCACCGCTCCCGGCAGGGGCCGCTGCGCTGCTCGCCGAGCGGGCCGCGGCTCGCACAGGGAAGGATTGGCCGCGCAGCGACGCCCTCCGCGCCGAGCTCGCGGCGATCGGCGTGGACGTGGTGGACCGCCCGGGCGGCGCCCAGGAGTGGCGCGTTCGGGACGACGTCACCTGACGTCGGTCAGGGGCCGACCACGAAGCGCGCGCCCACTTGCCCGCCGCCGGCGGGGGTCGCCGCGCCCATCCCGGACATCGCCGCGCCGCTCGCGGGAGCGCACGTCAGCTCGTAGGTGCCCGGCGTCGAGATCGCGAAGCGGGCGGCCTGGGCCGCGCCCGGCCGCGGGTTGAGCTCGACGCGGGGCACTCCGGGGAGCGTGCAGACCTGGACCGCCACGTCGTCGTTGCGGAACGTGACGAGGACGTCGTGGCCGGCGGCGATCCGGATGACCGGCGCCTCACCGCGAAGGCCGGTTGCCACCAGGTCCACCGGCCGCGCGTTGGCGTTCAGCCAGCGTCCGTAGCCGATCACGCCGGCGGCGACGCCGATCGCGGCGAGTGCCACCAGGCCCAGGTAGGCGGCGTCGCGGACCCGCGTCCATGCCGCGTGGCGGCTCGCCGAGAGCACGGCCGCGGGGCGCGGATCGTAGGCCCGAAGTCGCAGGGAGTTCGAGATGACGCTCACGGAGCTCAGCGCCATCGCGCCGGCGGCCATCGCCGGATTCAGGGTGACGCCGAAGGCCGGGTAGAGGATGCCCATCGCGACGGGGATGAGGACCACGTTGTACGCGAACGCCCAGAAGAGGTTCTGGCGGATGACCGCCATCGTCCGGCGCGAGAGCGCCAGCGCGGCAACCACGCCCCGCGGGTCGCCGCCGACGAGCGTCACGTCGGAGGCCTCGATGGCGACATCGGCGCCGGTCCCGATCGCGATGCCCAGGTCCGCCGCAGCGAGCGCCGGCGCGTCGTTGATTCCATCGCCGACCATCGCGACAACTGCGCCCGCAGCCTGCAGCTCTGCCACGAGCGCGGCCTTGTCCCCTGGCAGGACCTGGGCGCGAATCCGCTCGGTCGGGATGCCGGCGGCCAGCGCGACCGCCTGAGCCGTGGCCCGGTGATCGCCGGTGACGAGCCACGAAGTGACGCCCTGGGCCGCGAGCGCGCGTACCGCCTCCGCGGCCTCCGGCTTGACCGGGTCCGCGATCGTGATCAGCCCAATCGCCACGCCGTCCCGGGCGACGAAGACCGGCGTCCGGCCCTGCCCGGCCTGCACATCGCCGATCTCGCCGAGCGGGCCGAGATCGATGCCGCGCTCGCCCAGCAGCCGCGCGCTCCCGACCAGAACCGGCACGCCGTCCACGGTTGCCTGTGCGCCGCCGCCCACGATTGCCGCGAACTGCTCCGCGCCGGGGAATGCGAGGCCGCGCTCCCGCGCCGCGAGGAGGATGGCGCTCGCGAGTGGGTGCTCGGAGCCGGCCTCCACGGCGGCCGCAATCCGCAGGAGCAGGACCGGATCGCCGCCCGCCGCCGGGATGAGCTCCGCCACCGCGGGGGTGCCGCGCGTGAGGGTGCCGGTCTTGTCGAACAGGACGGTGGTCACCCGCTGGGCGGTTTCCAGCGCCTCGCCGCCGCGGACCAGGATCCCGGCCTCGGCGCCGCGGCCGGTGCCCACCATGATGGCCGTGGGCGTCGCGAGCCCCATCGCGCACGGGCAGGCGATGATCACCACGGTGATGAACGCGGCCAGCGCCAGCGTCACCTTCGGTTCCGGGCCCAGCAGCCACCAGAGCGCGAACGTGAGCGCGCCGATTCCAAGGACGGTCGGGACGAAGATGCCGCTGATCCGGTCGGCCAGGCGCTGGATCGGCGCCTTGGAGCCCTGCGCCCGGCGCACCAGCTCCACGATCTGGGCCAGCGCGGTCTCGCTGCCCACGCGCGTCGCGCGCATCACGAAGCTGCCGGTCGTGTTGAGGGTGGCCCCGATCACCTCGTCCCCGGGGCGCTTCGTGACGGGCATCGCCTCGCCGGTGAGCATTGCCTCGTCGAGGGCGCTGCTCCCTTCGGTGAGCACGCCGTCGGTCGGGACCTTCTCGCCGGGTCGGACCCGGAGGAGGTCGCCCGGCTGGATCCGGTCGATCGGTACGTCCAGGTCGCCGGTCGCGGTCACCAGGCGGGCGGTCTTCGCCTGGAGCCCGATGAGGCGCTTGATCGCGCCGGTCGTGCGCCCCTTCGCCCGCGCCTCCAGCCACTTTCCCAGGAGGATGAGGCCGATGATGATCGTCGACGAGTCGAAGTAGGTCTCGCCGGACAGGCCGGCGCGCACCACGATCTCCGGGTACATCGTCACGAATACGCTGTATGCCCAGGCGGCGCTCGTGCCGACCGCGACGAGCGTGCTCATGTTCGTCCCGAAGCCGTGGCGGAATGCACGCCAGGCCGCCTCGTAGAAGCGTCGCCCGGCCCAGAGCTGGATGAACGTGGCCGGCCACAGGACAAGCCGGTTGACGTCGTTCATCGCGAACGGGAACGGCCCGAACATCAGGACCATGATCCCGATGGCGGCGGCGATGGAGACCGCGGATTGGATGCCCAGCTGGCGCGTCTCGGCGGCGCGGGCACGCTCGGTCTCGTCCATCTCGGAGTCGATTGCGGAGGCGGCCGCGGCGCCGGTGGCCCCCGTCGTGATCGCGCCGCCCATCGCGGCAGCCCTGGCATCGGCGGCTGCCAATGCCCCCGGCCGGACCTCGTAGCCGGCCTTCTCGATCGCGACCGCCAGCTCCGAGCGACCCACCTGCTCGGGCAGGTAGCGGATCGTGGCGACCTCGGTGGCGAGGTTCACGCTCGCCTCCACCACGCCGTCCGTCTTGCGCAGGAAACGCTCGATCCGGTTGCTGCACGACGCGCAGGTCATCCCGACCACGGGGAAGCTGACCTCGGCGGGCACGACGTCGGTAGTGGCGGGTGCGGATGCCGCCGGCACGGCGGACGCGGATTCGATGAGGGGGGCTGTGCTCATACTCCCGGGGAGTATAGCATCGTCGCGTGCACGGTCCCGCGCGGGGCCGCGCCTTCCTGTTCGGGACCTACGGAGCGTCGTTGACAAACCCCGCCGCCTATGCCCCTTGGCCAACATTGCGAGCAGCTGTCGGCGCAGAGCGCAGTCGGCGGGCTTTGGGTTGCCGGTCCCGAAACCCCGCCCGGCGCCGTGTCTGCATCCGGGTTCAGGTTCGGCGGACTCGTTCGGCGCGCCGCCTCAAGTAGTCGGCGAATCCGGGCGCTGTGTAAGCATATTGGCCCTTGCGCAGGCGATAGATGACGCCCGCGTTGGCCATTCGGCCGAGCAGGACATTCACGTTCGCCGCGGACTTGTCGGTGGCCCCCTGGAGATCCGCCACGACGAGTGGTGGGTATGGACAGGTCGCCGCGGACAGGAGGAGGTCTTGCTCCGCTGGGCGCAGGGCTTCGACACGCGGGTCGTAGAAGTCGATGTCCAGCCGGCGATAGATCTCCGGTCCGATAGCCGTCAGGAGCTCGACGGTGAACTCCGTCGTGCCCGCGTCACGGGCCGCCTCCCACAACTCGGCCCCCCACAACTGGATGAAGTACGGGTAGCCCTCGACGGTGTTCAGGACCTGGTCGACCAACGCCGGCGTCGCGGCGATGCCCATGCCGGCGAGCGGGCCGACGAAGGCGTACTCGGCGCCAGCGCGGTCGAGCGACTCGACTCGCTCGCCGCGGAACATCCGCTCGGTGTACGTCCGGGCTCGCAGCAGGTTTGTGGCGAGCGAGGGCAGGCCGCAGAGGACGAGACCGATCGGGGCTCCCGTCTTCTGGATCGCGGCGACGGCCGCGATGAGCAGGCTCAGCGGATGCTCGCCGTCGCGTTCTGTCTCGTCGTGGAGCACCTGTGCCTCGTCGAGCAGAAGGATGTACCCATGCTTTCCCGCCGCGAGCGCCGCGTTCACCGCAGCCAGAAGTCGCACTGCCAGCTCCACTTGGCCGGGAAGGGCGAGGGTCGGGTCGAAGCGGGCGGTGACCTCACCAATCTCGAACCCCACGGCCCGCAGGGCGCCAGCGACGCGGCCGAGCGCATGTCGTGCCCGGGCCGCCACGGACATGTCGCGAACGGCCGTGTCCGCAAGGCTGCCAACAACCGCCAGGATCGCCGTGTCCGTGTTATGGCGCGGCTCGAACTCCAGGAGGCTGGTGGCCCAGTCGCTCTGCCGCGCTCTCTCTTGAAACTCCGCCAGGAGGACGCTCTTGCCGACCCCGCGAAGTCCCTCCACGCGGACATTCGCTGGGATCTCCGGTGCTGCGCGGAGAGTCGCATCGAAACGCCGCAGCTCGGTGTCGCGACCGGCGAGGACCGCTGGCCGCTGACCGACGCCCGGGCGGTAAGGATTCCTCGGTCGTTGGCTCATAACAAGAAGCATGTTATCTCGCCTGATACTAACGCGAAATGTGTTGGATGCGCAAGACCGGGGCGGACCTGCCCGCGCAACATACCCGCGCGCGCCTGGTCCTGGCTCAGGCCGCTGCCCAGTGCTCCGAGAGGACCTCGGCCTGTTCGAGCACGGTCCGGGTGGCCTTCTCCTGCTTGTCGGGTGGGTAGCCGTGCTTGCGGAGGATCCGTTTCACAAGGACCCGCAGCTGCGCCCGGACGTTGTCGCGGATCGTCCAGTCGATCGTGACGTTCGCGCGGACAGACGCGGTCAGCTCACGGGCGATGGCGAGCAGCTCGGGCTCACCCAGGATCGCCACCGCGCTGTCGTTCGTCTCCAGCGCGTCGTAGAAGGCGAGCTCGTCCTCCGTAAGGCCCAGCTCGACCCCGCGGGCGTTCGCCGCGCGCATGTCGGCCGCGAGGGCGATCAGCTCCTCGATGACCTGGGCTGTCTCGATGGCCCGGTTCTGGTAGCGGCGGAGCGACTGCTCCAGCAGGTCCGCGAACGAGCGTGCCTGGACGACGTTCCGGCGCGAGCGCGACTTGATCTCGCCCGTCAGCAGCTTCCGCAGCAGCTCCACCGCGAGGTTCCGCTGTGGCATCCCGCGCACCTCGTCCAGGAACGCGTCGGAGAGGATGGAGATGTCTGGCTTCCGGAGACCGGCCGCGGCGAAGATGTCGATCACCTCGTCCGAGGCGACCGCCCGCGCCACGATCTGGCGGATCGCGTGGTCGAGCTCCTCATCGGTCCGCCGATCCGACGGCGTGCCCTTCGCGAGCACGGCACGCACCGCCTGGAAGAAGCCGACGTCGTCGCGGATCGCGAGCGCCGCCTCGTGCGGGACCGCGAGCGCGAACGCCTGCGAGAGCTCGGTGACCGACCGCAGGAGGCGGGCCTTGCCGTCCTCCTGGGCAAGGATGTGCTCCTGCGCCGCGGGCAGCACGGACAGCCGCTCCCCCGCCGTCCCGGAGACCCAAAGCGACCAGTCGAAGCGGTGGAAGAGGCCGCAGCAGACCTCGTACCGCCCGAGCATGAGCGCCACGGCCTCGGCCTGGTCGATCGCGGTCCGGCCGGTGCCGCCGCTCTCGGTGTACGTCGCGAGCGCTGCCTTGAGCTCCTCGGCGAGGCCCAGGTAGTCCACGACGAGCCCGCCCGGCTTGTCCCGGAAGACGCGGTTCACCCGGGCGATCGTCTGCATCAGGCCGTGCCCGCGCATGGGCTTGTCCACGTACATCGTGTGGAGGCTCGGCGCGTCGAACCCGGTGAGCCACATATCCCGGACGATGACGATCCGGAACGGGTCCGACGGATCGCGGAAGCGCCCGGCGAGGACCTCGCGGCGTGGCTTGTTCCGGATGTGCGGCTGCATCGCCAGTGGATCGGACGCGGAGCCCGTCATGACGACCTTGATCGAGCCCTCGTAGTCACCCTCGCCGTGCCACTCCGGTCGCAGCGCGACAATCTGGCGGTAAAGCTCCACGGCGATCCGCCGGCTCATGCACACGACCATCGCCTTGCCGTCCATCGCGGCAAGCCGGTTCTCGAAATGGTCCACGAGGTCCCGGGCGACGAGGGCCAGACGGTTCTCCGAGCCGACGATCGCCTCCTGCTGCGCCCACTTGCTCTTCAGCTGCTCCTTGCGCTCGACCTCCTCGCCCTCGGTGACCTCCTCGAAGTCGAGATCGATCCTGGGGCGCTCGGATTCGCGGAGCTCGAGCCTGGCGAGCCGGTTCTCGTAGTAGATCGGGACGGTGGCCCCGTCGACCACCGCGCGCTGGATGTCGTAGACGCTGATGTAGTCGCCGAAGACCGCGCGCGTGCTCGCGTCGGCGTTCTCGATCGGCGTCCCGGTGAAGCCGATGAACGAGGCGTGCGGGAGCGCGTCGCGCATGTGGCGGGCGAAGCCGTCGATGAAGTCGTACTGGCTGCGGTGGGCCTCGTCGGCGATCACAACGATGTTGCGCCGATCCGAGAGCATCGGGTGAGCGTCGCCCTTCTCCTCGGGGAAGAACTTCTGGATCGTGGTGAAGACGACCCCGCCGG
>JANXWH010000219.1 GCA_025351245.1 Chloroflexota bacterium
CGACGACGCGTGCGCCCGCGATCACACCGGCGAAGACCTCGCCCGTGCTGCCGTCGATCGTGATCACTTCCCCGGCGGCCAGCGTCCGGCCGCCGATGACGACCGTGCCCTCGCCGATCTCCACGCCCGCCGCCCCGACGACCGCGGGGATCCCCCAGCCACGCGCGACGACCGCAGCATGACTCGCGAGTCCGCCCGTGGCGGTGAGGATCCCGGCAGCCCGGGCCATCCCGTGGACGTCGTCCGGGGAGGTCTCGGCACGGACGAGGATCGCCGCCCGGCCGGCCTCCGCGACGGCGATCGCGGCGTCGGGCGTGGTCGCGATCTCGCCGCAGGCCATCCCGGGCGAGGCCGGCAGACCCTTCGCCAGCACGGGGGCGTCGCCGTGGCGCCCGGTCGCGATCATCGGAGGATTCGGCAGGATGCCAGCCACCCGGCGCACGGCCTCCTCGCGGGTCAGGGGGAAGTCCTCATCCTCGGCCATGTCCAGCGCGATCCGGAGCGCGGCCTGCGGGCTCCGCTTCCCGACACGGCACTGGAGCATCCACAGCTTGCCGTGCTCGATCGTGAACTCGATGTCGCAGAGGTCCCGGTGGTGGCGCTCCAGGCGGGTCGCGTACTCGTGGAGCTCGCGACCCACATCCGGCATCCGCACGTCCAGGACCGCGATCGGCTCCGTGCGGTGGGTGCCGGCAACGACGTCCTCGCCCTGGGCGTTGAACATGAAGTCCCCGTAGAGGACGGGCTCTCCCGTGGCGGGGTTGCGCGTGAACAGGACGCCGGTGCCCGAGTCGACGCTGCGGTTGCCGAAGACCATCGCCTGCACGGTGACGGCCGTGCCGAGGTCGTCGGCGATCCCCTCCCGCTCGCGGTAGGCGCGCGCCCGGTCGCTGTTCCACGATCCAAAGACGGCCTGGATGGCCGCCCGGAGCTGCGCCCACGGATCTTCGGGCACGTCATCGCCGCCGACGATGTCCCGGAACATCGCCACGAAGCGCTGCCGGCAGTTGATCGCGAACTTCTCGCTCCCCGACGAGGCGGCAAGGCCTTCTGTCGACGCCGTGGTCAGCCCGAGGTTGAGGATCGTGTCCATCATGCCGGGCATCGAGATGGGGGCGCCGGAGCGGACGCTGACGAGGAGCGGGTTCGCCGGGTCGCCGAAGCCCTGGCCCACGAGTCGCTCGATCCGCGCCATGTGCTCCCGCAGCTCCGCGTCCAGGCCGTCAGGCCATCCGTGGGCCAGGTACTCGTTGCAGGCCGTCGTCGTGATCGTGAACGCCGGCGGGACCGGCAGGCCGAGGTCGACCGCCATCACCGCGAGATTGGCGGCCTTGCCGCCCACGAGCCGCTTGACCTCGGCGAAGGGCAGATCGTGGCGGTGGTCGCAGTCGTAGACGTAGCTCACGGGAAGGCTCTCCTGGGCGCCGAGCCGGACCAGCCGCTCCGCGCGGCACGGCCGTCGCTCAGGGCGCGACGATGATCTTGATCGCCCCGCTCGCGGGGTCGTTGAACGTGGTGAGCGCCTGCTCGTAGTCGGTGAGCGTGAAGCGATGGGTCATGACGTCGCGAACGCGCATCCGGCCCTGCTCCACGAGCGGCATGACGCGGCGCATCTCGCCCGCGGAGGCGCGGCACCCAACCAGCTCCAGCTCGTCGAGGACAAGCCGCTGCATCGCGATCTCCACGCCCTGGGTGGGGATCCCAACCGCGGCACAGCGACCGCCGCGGCGGAGCATGCCAAGGGCCCACTGCACCGTGACCGGAACCCCGGCGCATTCCAGGACGACGTTCACCCCGAAGCCGCCCGTCATCTCGCGCACCGTGGCGACCGGGTCGCCGGCGCTCGAGTCGACCGTCTCGAAGCCCATGGCAGCGGCCTTCGCCAGCCGGCCCGGGTTGCGCTCGATGAGGATGACGCGCGCCGCGCCGCGGATCCGCGCCGCGTCGCCGCCGAGCAGCCCGATTGCGCCGGCCCCGGTGATCGCGACGGAGTCGCCCGGGGCGATGTTGCCGCGGTTGGCGACGTGGAGGGCGATGGAGGCCGGGTCGATGACCGCGCCCTCGTCGAAGGAGAGGCCGTCCGGCAGCGCGAAGATCGTCTTGACGCCCTGGACGACATAGGTCGCGTCGGCGCCCTGGACGCTGTGGCCGTACTGCTTGTGGAGCCCCAGCCGCCCGTAGTTCTCGCAGAGGTTGTAGCGGCCCTCGACGCATTTCTGGCAGACGCCGCAGGCGTCGTGGGAGGTGCCTGCAACCCGGTCGCCGACCTTCCAGCCGTACAGCTCGGCACCGGGCCCGAGCACCGCGATCTCGCCGGCCCACTCGTGGCCCGGGATGAAGGGGAACGAGGGCGGCCAGAAGCCCGGGTAGTCGCCCCGGATCAGGTGCGCGTCGGTCCCGCAGATGGACACCGCCCGCACGCGGGCGAGGACCTCGTTCGGCCCGGGCGTCGGGACCGGGACCTCCTGGATCTCGAGCCTGTTCGGCTCGAGGACCACCAGGGCCTGCATGGTCGCTGGCACGATGACGTTCTCCTTCAGATGACGGCGATCGGATCGAGCATCGACCCGGTGGCGCCGCGGATCTTGACTGGGAGGGCGACGAAGAGGAACTCGTAGACGCGCTGGCGAGCCAGCTCCTCGAGGTCCAGGCTCTCCATGATGTAGATGCCGTTCTGGATGAGCAGCAGGGTGTGGACCGGCTGGGGATTCCCGGTTGGCCCGGGGTCGGGGGCCGGCTGGACCTCGTAGGTCTCCGTGTCGGTTCCGGTCGCGACGACGCCCCGCTCAAGAAGCCAGCGGGCGGCCGAGATGTCGGGCCCGGCGGTCTTGTGGGCGGCCATCCGCTCGGCGTCGGGCCACAGGCCCATATACCCGGTCCGGATGACCACGCTGTCCCATGCTTCGACGGTCACGCCCTGCGCGTCGCAGATCGCCTCCATCTCCGCCGCGTCGATCGGCGCGCCCTTCGGCAGGCAGTCGACGCCGCGGTGGCCGGCCGCGTCGAGGAGAACGCCGCGGGTGAAGAACGGGGGCATCGTGGACGCGTCGAGGTGCGTCGGCCCGAAGTCCGTCAGGTGCTCGTCCGCGTTGCCGCCGCCGTACCAGTGCATGTCGTCGCCCACCGTCATGTGGGCAAGGGCGTCCATGTGGGCGCCGGAGTGCGACGTCGCCATGACGTACTCGGCCATGTAGCCAAGGCCGGCATCGTTGACGGGCCCCCACGGCTGGGCGCCAGTCGCCCGGATCCCGCGCGGGGTCCGGTAGTTGAGGACCTGGAACGGGGGGTGACCCGGGAAGAGGGGCATCCCCGGGTAGCGCACCGCGGCCAGGGAGATCATGCGGCCCTCGCGGACGAGCCCGGCGGCCCGGACGACCTGGTCCGGCGGCAGCCCGCCGATGGGACCGATGTCAGACGGAGTGGTCATGCTGCGCCCTCCTGGCGGCTCACGGTGTCGACCGGTCCCGCAGGGCCCGCCAGACGCGCTCCGGCGTGAGCGGCAGGTCGCGGATCGCGACGCCCGTCGCGTCGCGCACGGCGGCCGCCACGGCGGGGGCGACGCAGAGCAGGGCTCCCTCGCTCATCCCCTTCGAGCCGTACGGACCGGGGCCGTCGGCGTTCTCCACCATGGCGCTCAGCATCTCGAGGGGGAGGTCCATGCTGGTCGGGATCCGGTAGTCGATGGCGCCCAGGTTCCGGATCCGGCCCCGCTCGTCGTAGATGTAGTGCTCCATGAGGGTGTGGCCGAGGCCCATGATCGCGGCGCCCTCGTCCTGCATCGTCACCTGGAGCGGGTTGAGGGCCTTCCCGACGTCGGATACGGTGACGTGCCTGACGAGCGTCACGTCGCCCGTCTCCTCGTCCACCTCGGCCTCGACGGCCGTGCAGTTGAACTCGTAGAAGGCCGCGCTGCCGCCCAGCGGATGGCCGGGCTCGGCCTCCTTGCGCATCTCGCCATTCCCGACCAGCTCGCCGCCGAGCCGCCCGAGCCCGGGCTTGAGCACGTCGATGATGGGAAGCTCGCGGTCGGGCAGGCGGACGGCGCCGCCCTCGACCACGATGTCGGCCTCGTCGAGCCCGTGGAGCCGCGCCGCCATGGTCCGCAGCTGCGCCTGGATGCTCTGGCAGGCACGCAGGATCGCGTTCCCCATGAGGACCGTGGACCGGCTGGCGGAGGTCTGCTGGTCGTATGGGACCACGGCGGTGTCGCCCATGACGACGGTGATCCAGTCGAGGGGCGCCCCAAGCTCGGTCGCGGCGATCTGGGCGAAGACCGTGCGCGCGCCCTGGCCCATGTCCGACGTGCCGGCGTAGACGATGACGCTGCCGTCGGCCAGGAGCCGGACCGTCGCATAGGAGAGGCCGGTGGTCGGCCCCGACTTGATCCCAAGGGCGAGCCCGCGCCCGCGGCCGGGCTGCAGGGGCGTCCCCCACCCGATCAGCTCGGCGGCCCGGCGGACCGTCTGCTCCCAGTCGCCGTCGGCCGGCGTGTCGACCGGGATGAAGGCCTCGCCCTTGCGGGCGAGGTTCCGCAGGCGGATCTCCAGGCGATCGATCGCGAGCGCCCGGGCCCCCTCGTCCATGTTCGATTCCACCGCCCAGTTGACCTGCGGGTTGCCGAACCCGCGGAACGCGGTGGCGGGCGTGGTGTGGGAGAGGACGCTCCGCGAGACGATCCGCACCGCCGGGACGCGGTAGGGCCCGGCCGCGGGATAGCTGCCCTTGCTGACCACCCGGTCGGCGATGTCCGCGTAGGCCCCGATGAGGTAGTTGGCCTGGACGTCCTGGAAGGCGAGCGTGCCGTCGGACATGAACCCGGTCCGCACGCGGACCTCCGCGGACGTGCGGCGGACTGCCTGGAACGTCTCCTCGAGGGTCAGGATCAGCCGGACGGGCCGCCCCGTCCTGAGGGCCATGAACGCGACGAGCGGCTCCAGCTTCGTGTGCTGCTTGCCGCCGAACCCGCCCCCCGGATCCGGGGCGAAGACGCGAACCTTCGCCAGCGGGAGGCCCAGGATCTGCGAAATGATCTTCTGTAGCCAGTTCGGGTGCTGGATGGAGCTCCAGATCGCGATCCCGTCGCCGTCCGGCGCAGCCATGAAGGCATGCGGCTCGATGGCGAAATGGGTGACCATCGGGAACGTGTACGCGTTCTCGACAACGAGATCGGCCGACGAAGCGGCGACTTCGACGTCGCCCCAGCCGAAGCGGTGCTCGCGGAGGACGTTCGTTCCGGCCAGGGGATCGCCGGCGCGGAGAGATGGGTCCTGGACGAGTGGCGATGCCGGGTCGAGCGCGGCCGCGATCGTGAAGACTGCGGGAAGCTCCTCGTATTCGACCCGCACCAACCGCGCGGCTTCCTCGGCCGCGTCCCTGGTCTCGGCCGCCACCGCGGCCACGGGCTCGCCGTGGTACTTCGTCTCACCCACGGCGATGATCGGGCGGTCGGAGAACTGGGGCCCAAAGCGCGGGACCGGCTGGGGGAGGTGCGCCGCGGTCATGACCAGGCGAACGCCAGGAACCAGCTCGGCGGCGCTGGTGTCGATGGAGATGATCCGGGCGCGCGCACAGTCAAGCGTGACGAGCTTGACCTCGAGCACGTCCTGGAGCCGGATGTCGGCCACGTATTGCTGGCTGCCGGTGACCCGGCCGATGCCGCCGACGCGGTTGGGGGAGCCGCCGATTCGATCCGTTCTCATCGGGCGGTCCCCTCGGCGGTCGCGAGGACCGCCGAGATGATCTGCTGGTAGCAGGCGCAGCGGCACAGGTTGCCGGCGAGGCCCTCCTGGATCTCCGGGACGGTGGGATGGGGGCGCTCCGCCAGGAGGGCGTGGGCCGCCACGAGCTGGCCGGGGATGCAGAAGCCGCACTGGACGGCGCCCTTGTCGAGGAATGCCTGCTGGAGCGGGCTCACGTGGCCGTCGACCGCGAGCCCCTCGACCGTCGTGACCTGCGCCCGGTCGGCCTCCACCGCGAGAACCAGGCAGGAATCGACGATGCGGCCGTCCAGGCTGACGGTGCACGCGCCGCACTCACCCACGAGGCAGCACTCCTTCGTGCCCGTAAGCTCAAGATCGTCGCGCAGGACGTCCAGCAGCGTGTGGTGGACGGCCACGTTGAGCGCCCGCCGGCGCCCGTTCACCGTCAGCTCGATCGGGACCGTCTGGAGCATCTCGCTCATCCCCGGGCCAGCCGGTCGATCGCGGTGCGCAGCGCCCGCGCCCCAAGGACGCGGAGCATCGCCAGGCGGTATTCCGGGCTCGCGCGCATGGAGCGGGGGGACGGGCTGGCGTCCGCGAACATCCGCTCGAAGATCGGCGCCTTCGCCTCGTCCGAGCCCGCCGGGTCGGCGAGCACGCCGCTCTCGTCGATCATGAGGATGGGCCGCGGGCCCACGCTGCCGTAGGCCAGCCGGGTGACCCCGGCCTCGTCCACGGCACAGCACAGGGTGACCGACGCGAGGTCGTGCCCGCGGCGCCGTGTGCGCCGCATGTGGACGGCGCCCAGCTTCCGGGCCGGCAGGGGCAGCTCGATCGCGGTCACGAGCTCACCGCGCGCCAGGGTGGTGACCCCGGAGCGGACAAAGAAACCGTCGACCGGGATACGCCGGGTCCCGCCCGGTCCCTCGGCGACGACAGTGGCGCCAGAGACGAGGAGCGGGGGGGCCGTATCGGCGGCCGGCGACGCATTGCACACGTTGCCGACGAGCGTGGCCCTGTTCCGGATCTGCACGGAGCCGACGACAGCGGCGGCCTCGGCGAGCGCGGGGAACGAGCGGCGCACCCGGTCGTCCGACGCGACGTCGGTCATGACCGTGCCGGCGCTGATCACGAGACGGCCGTTCTCCTCGCGGATCGCGGGGCGCAGCTCGGCGATCTGCTTGACGTCGATCACCACGGCCGGGCGGGCGGTGCCGTCCCGAAGCCGGATCACGAGGTCCGTGCCCCCGGCAAGGAGGCGCGCGGCCGGTCCGTGCGCCTCCAGGAGTGCCACCGCCTCGGCCAGCGTGGCCGGCCGCGCGTAGGCGAACGTGTGCATGGTTCGGTTTCCCCCCTTTGCTCAGAGGATCTTGTCCACCTCGTCCAGGAGCACCTGGGGAGTGGCCGCGCGGATGAAGTAGAACGGGCGCTCGCAGAAGCGCTCCACGAACCCCGCTCGCGCCTTGCGCAGGAGGTCGTTGTCCACGACGGGCATCGGCCAGCCGGCCGCGAGCAGCTCGTTCGTGAGGAGGTAATTCTGGAGCGAGTGGAGCGTCTGGAACTGGCGCTCGAAGGGGATCATCGCGCCGGTGCTGGCATCGAAGTTGCCGTCGATCGCGGGCACGATCACGATGTCGACGTTGGTCGGCTCCGTGTAGAAGTCCCAGGTCGGCAGCTCGCCCCAGAACTTCTCGACGCCCTTGTTCGGGGCGGCCTTGTCGGACCGCTCGGTGCCTTCGGTGCGCTTCTTGAGGAACAGCTCCTCCGAGCCGCGGACCACGCTGCCGCTCTCGTCGATGACCGACGTCTCCGAAGCGACCTGGAGGCCGCCGCGGCGACCGGCCTCGATCAGGCCCATGCTCTTGCCGTGGTTGGACTCGCCGCCGAGGAAGACGATGGTCTTGTCGCGGTAGCGGACGGCGGCGGCGTGGAACGGGTGCAGGCCCACGGCCTCCATGCGGAGGGCGAGCATGGTGACGACGACCTTCTGGATCGGGCCCGCCGGCCACGGGCCCGTGAAGGTCATCGTGTGGCCGTCGTAGGAGATCGCCTTCTCGCCGTCCTGGTTCCAGACGATGTCCGGCTCCGCCAGCGTCACCTCCGGCGAGATGCGCACGTCGGCGAGGCGGTAGTTCAGGAAGTTCAGGTCGTCGAGCACGTGCTCGCGGGGTGCGCCGCCGTACACGTCCACCCGCAGGCGGGCAGCCCCGGCCGACATCTCCTCCGTCAGTTGCAGCGTTGCGTTCATGGTCTCCTTCACCAGGGCAGTCAGCCCACCGTCGCGCGGCGAGCAGCTGCGCGGGGAGCGCGGATGGGTCGTTGAGCGGTTCGGCTGGGCTCCGGTTCCGCCCACAGCCCGGCGAGCATTGACTGAGCATCCGCGAAATGGCGGCGGATCGCGTCCGCCGTCATCTGCGGGTCCCCGCTGCGCAGCGCCTCGAGGATCGGGGCGTGAAGCTCGGCGATCCGGCGCCTGTCGGCGCCGGGGGCGACGATGGTGATGTAGGTCCTCGAGAACGGCTCCAGGAGACGCCAGACGCGCAGCAGCGTGGCGTTGTTCGCCAGCTCCACCAGGCGGCCGTGGAAGCTGGCGTCCGCGGATGCCTCGGCGTGGACGTCCTCCTCGGCGGCCGCCCGGCGCATGGTGTCAAGGTAGCGCTGGAGCTCCTCGAGGTTCGCGTCGGTGAGCCGGGGCAGCGCGAGGATGACCCCGAGCGCCTCCAGCTCGGCGCGGACAGCGTAAGCCTCCAGCAGCTCCGCCGCCGTGGGACGACGAACGCGGGCGCCGCGGAAGGCCGCGATCTCCACGACGCCGAGCGCCTCGAGATCGCGCAGCGCTTCCCGGACCGGCGCCTGGCTGGTGCCGAACTCCCGGGCCGCCCGAGTCTCGACGATGCGAGACCCGGGCGGGTAGCGACCGGCCAGGATCGCCTGCAGGAGGCGATCCTTGACCTGGTCGCTCAGGACGCTGCGCGAGATCGAAGCGTTGCGGGGCATGGACGGGGACGGGTCAGTCCTTGAAGCCGACGGCCGGCTTGTCGGGCGCGCTGACGAGGATCTCGACGAGGCCGGTGGTGCCGTTGATGCGGACCCGGTCCCCGTTCTTGATCTGCTGGGTGGCCACGGACGTCCCGACGACGGCCGGGATGCCGAACTCGCGGGAGAGGACGGCCGGGTGCGACACGGTCCCGCCCGCGTCGGTCACGAGGCCCACGATCTTGGTGAAGAGGACGACCCAGGCCGGGTTCGTCATCTGGCAGACGAGGATGTCGCCCGCGCGCACGTCGTCGAACTGGTCCTCGCGGAGGACGACCCGCGCGATGCCCTCGACGACGCCCGGCGAGCCGCCGAGCCCGTTGATCTGGCCGGCGACCGTCGATTCCTTGCGGTAGAACTTGTCGGGGAAGCCCCACAGGTTCAGGTACGGGAAGGCAAGCTGCGTCTTGGTGGCGGTGCCGATCCACTCCTTGGGCCGGAAGGTGTACGCCTTCTCGCGCTCGGCCTTGCGCTCGGCAACGATCGCCCGCGCGTCCATGCCCGCTGGGTTGCCCATGAAGACGCGGAACTCGTTGTACTTGAGGTAGACGACGTCGTCCTGCGCGTCGAGGGCGCCCGCCGCCACCAGCTTCTTGCCCAGGGCCACGAGCACGAGCCGGACGTGAGCGTTGGCGCCCTGGTCGATGTAGAAGTGGTGGTCCGGGGTGAGCGGGGCCATCCGCAGGTTGATCTCGTTGGCCGCCCGCATCTCCTCGAGCGCCTCGCCCTGGAGGCCTTCGAGGATCTCCTTCGCCGCCGCGGCGATATCGGCCGCCAGCACGGCGATCGTCTTCGGGTAATCGTAGTTGGTCTGGATGTAGCCGCGGACGAGCTCGATGACCGGTTCCATCTTCTCGCGAACGGTCGGGAAGATGAACTCGTGGCTCCAGACCGCGTGCCAGCCGTATTCCTTCTGGTACGGCACGACGCGCTCGTCGATGAAGCGCCTGCCGCGCTCCGTGGACGTGAGGGCCGCGATGATGTCATCCGCGGTGTCAGCCTTGAAGGCCTCGGCGAGGACCGGATCGGCCTTCGCCTCCTCCTTCATCTTCCAGAGGGCCCCGATCGAGTCCCAGTTGCGATCCTTCGCCGAGTTCTGGAGGCGTCCCAGGAGCTGCTCATTGATCTTGCCGTGCGTCTTCTCCATGACGGCCCGAAGGTTGAGCGTCGCGGAGAGCTGCGCGAAGTTGAGCATCCAGTGGATCTTCCAGTGGCGATCGTGAATGTCGATCGCATCCTCGAGCAGGCAGGCAAGCTCCATGAGGCTGAGCTCGTTCTCCTTGTCGAGCATCCCCTCGATATAGGCGAAGTTGCGGTCCATCTCGGGGACCAGGCGGTCGCGCCACCAGTTCACGAACTGGAGCCCGTACGTCGGGAGGACGGCGCCCAGGTAGGTGCCGATCTTGGCCGCGTACTCAGGATCCGATGGCACGACGGGGGTCGTCGCGTAGCCGTACTCCTGCATGTCGACCTTGAGCCCAGCCTCGGCCGGGATCGCCGCCGTGTACAGGTAGCCGTTGACGTTCTTGGCGATCCAGTCTGTTGCGAACGGCGCGCCGAACCGCCGGAACATGTGGTCGCAGGAGAGCCACCAGCCGCCGATATCCTCGTACATCGGGCTCAGCGGATGGGGGCAGTGCAGGTCATCGTAGACCCAGAAGAGAAGCTTCTCAGTCTCCGAGGACCACTCCACCGGGAACTTCTCGTCCCCCAGGAACTGGCCCAGGACTTCTTCCTTGAGTGCCACTGTGTTCGTCTCCAACTACGTGCTCTGTCGCCACCGAGACCAACATTGCCGGCCGGGGGCTCCGGTCGGGCGGGCCAGCCGCGTGAAACGCCGAATGCTCCCTGCGCTCGCCACCTCCGTCGGAAGTCGTTCCATCCTGGGTGCGCCGAGCAGCCCGGCAACGCCCCACGCGTGATCGATCACGGGCTGGGCGTCCTCCGGCTCGGCGCTGGGGCCGCCGTTACAGGAATTCGAAGCGTGCTGCGCCCGCCTTCGTGCGCGATCGCGATCGTGCCGCCAGACTGCGAAGGAGCGGGCGAGGTGCGTTGCCACGAAACCTCTCATCCTCGCGTTGCGACGAGGGTGCGCCCTGGTCGCGGATGTGGATCGTCGATAATCGATTGTTGAGGATAGCACCGCGCAGCACGCCGTCAAGTGCCGACCGGTGCCAGTGCCGACCGATGCCAGGCGCCTCCGGGATACGCCAGCCCACCCGGGTGGCATTTGGGCTTGCACGTTTGCCTGGGCTTGCACGTTTGCCATCGATCATCGATTATATCTCCGCGCACGCAGGAGATCGGCGCCGATTGCCGCGGCGCCTGAAAGCCAGAGCCGCGTGCGAGGCGATCTCGTCGACGGTCATCGGGACGGACGAGGCGGCGCACGGGGAGAACCTGCATGACGATGACGATGATGGACAGCCCCCTCCTCCGCATGGTGCGGACCACGCCGACCGAGTACTGGAACGACTCCTGCGACGTCGACGAGCTTGCCTACGCCGTGGAACGCGGGGCGACCGGTGGGACCTCAAACCCCCCGATCGTGCTCGAGGTCTTCAAGAAGAACAAGGCGCGCTGGGTACCGCGCGTCCGTGAGCTCGCCGCAGAGAACCCGGCCTGGACCGAGGTGGAGCTCACCTGGGCGATCATCGAGGAGATGGTCGTGCGGGGGTCGGGGGTCCTCGCCCCGGTCTTCGAGCGCGAAGGCGGCCGCAAAGGCCGCCTCTCGGTCCAGGTCAACCCGGCGAACCACACGGACGCGGCGCGGATGGTGGAGCAGGCCGCTCGCCTCGCAGGCCTTGCCCCGAACATCCAGGTGAAGTTCCCGGCCACGGCCGCCGGCATCGTCGCCATCGAGGAGGCCACCGCCCGTGGCGTCAACGCCAACGGCACGCTGGTCTTCACCGTCTCCCAGGCGCTTGCCGTGGCCGAGGCCGTGGAGCGGGGTCTCGAGCGGCGGGCTGCGACGGGCGCCGATACCGCGTCGATGACGCCGATCTGCAGCTTCATGATCGGCCGTCTCGACGACTGGGTGAAGGTCCTGGTGGAGCGTGACGACATCGCGCTCGAGCCGGCTGCCGCGAACTGGGCCGGGATCGCCGCGTTCAAGCGGTCCTACGGGATCTTCCGCGAGCGCGGGTACCGGAGCCGCCTCCTCACCGCCGCCTACCGCCACCGCCTCCACTGGACGGAGTTCGTGGGCGGTCACGTGAGCCTCACCATCCCGCCCGCCTGGCAGGTCCGCTTCAACAGGAGCGGCATCGAACCCGTCGAGCGGATGGACGTGCCCGTTGACCCGGCCATCGTCGCCGAGCTCCACGACCGGATCCCCGACTTCCGCCGCGCCTACGAGCCCGACGGGCTCGCCGCGGCCGAGTTCAGCGGATACGGGGCCACCGTGCGGACGCTGCGCGGCTTCATTGCCGCGTACCATGACCTCCAGGCCGTGATCCGCGACGCGGTCCTTCCCAACCCCGACATCCGGATCGTCTGACCCCCATCGACCGCATCTCGCAGAGGAGGCGAACCAATGACCACCGAAGTCGTGCAGCCCGCGACGCTGCCCATCCTGTCCCACTGGATCGACGGCCGTCCGGTCGAGG
>JANXWH010000225.1 GCA_025351245.1 Chloroflexota bacterium
GGCGCCCGGCGCCCGGCGCCGACTGAGCCACGCGTGGACGAGCCCGCGCCGCTCGACAAGTTCCTCGCGAGTCTGGCGGCCCGCGACGCGTCGCCGCACACGCAGCGCGCCTACCGGACCGCGGTCGGCGCCTACCTCGCCTGGCTTCAGGCCCTCGAGATCGGCTGGTGGGCGCCGTCGCGGACCGTCCTCCGCGCCTATCTCGCCGAGCTCGGCAACGGGCGTGCCCGCTCGTCCGTTGCCCAGCGTCTTGCCGCGATCCGATCGTTCCATCGCTGGGCTCGGCGAGCCGGTCTTGCCGACGCGGACCCCTGGGCCGCGCTCGGGACCCCGCGCCGCCCCCGGCGGCTGCCGCCGGTTCTCTCGATCGCCGACGTTGAGCGCGTGGTCGCCTCGGCCGGGGAGGGAACCACGGCGAGGTCGGGGCGCGCCTCCGGGCGCGGCTCGGCCCGTGGATCGACGACCGGCGGCCGCGAAGCCCTCCAGCGGGCCCTCGCCCTGCGCGACGTGGCGATCGTCGAGACGGCCTACGCGGCGGGGCTCCGGATTGCCGAGCTCGCGGGCCTGACCCTCGACAACCTCGACCTGGGGCGTGGCGAGCTGCGGGTCCTCGGCAAGGGCCGGAAGGAACGCGCCGGGCTGCTCGGGAGGCCGGCGCGGGCAGCCCTCGCAGGGTACCTTGCCGAGGGCCGTCCGGCTCTGCTGGGCCGGGCCCAGCCTGGCCCAGCCCCGGACGCCGTCTTCCTCAACGCGCGCGGAGCGCCGCTTGGGGAGCGCGGAATGCGCTATCGCCTGGACGCGGTCTTCGTGCGGGCCGGGGCCCCGGAGGGGACCCATCCGCACACCCTGCGCCACTCGTTTGCCACGCACCTGCTCGACGGCGGGGCCGACCTGCGGGTGGTGCAGGAGCTGCTGGGCCACGCAAGCCTGGCCACCACGCAGATCTACACGCACGTCTCGCCGGCGCGCCTCCGGGCCGCCTACGCGGGCGCACACCCGCGCGCGCATGCCGCGGACCGGGGGACCACGCCTGCCGACGGGACAGCCCGACCGCGGTGACCGCGGCACGTTCGCTCGCCCGGGGTGGCCTGCTGGTCAGCGGTGCGTTCTTCGTCTCGCGCGTCCTCGGCTTCGTCCGGGTCTTCGCCATCACCTCGACGACGCACGATGCCGCTTCGCTCGACCCGTTCTTCCAGGCCTTTCGGGTTCCCGACTTGATCTTCCAGCTCGTCGCGGCCGGGGCGCTGAGCTCCGCCCTGATCCCGATGATCGCGACCCTCCTCGCCGCCAACGAGGAATCGAGGGCGTGGCGGGTCGTCTCCGCCGTGACGAACCTGATGCTGATCGCGCTCGCCGTCCTCGCGGGCACGCTCATGGTCTTCGCCCCGGAGGCGGTCGGGGCGATCACCCCGGGCTTCACGGGCGAGCGTCTCGCGCAGACCGTCGAGTTGACCCGGATCATGCTGCTCAGCCCGATCCTGCTCGCGCTCGGCTCGGTGGCGACGAGCGTGCTCAACGCGCGCGGGCGGTTCGCCGCGAGTGTCATGGCCCCGATCGTCTACAACGTCGCCATCATCGCCGGCGCGATCTTCCTCGCCGGGCCCTTCGGCCTGCGCGGGCTGGCGATCAGCGTCGTGATCGGCAGCGCGTGCCACCTTGGCATCCAGCTGCGGCCGCTCTTCGCTGGGGCGGGCTTCCGGTACACGCCGACGCTCGCCCGCGACGACCCGGAGACGAAACGGACGATCCTCCTGCTGGTTCCCCGCGCCGTCGGCCTCGGTGGCGCCCAGCTTCAGCTGGTCGCGGCGACCGCGATCGGGTCGCTGCTCGCCGGCGGCGCGATCACCGCCTTCTCGGTGGCCTTCACGGTCTTCCAGATCCCGATCGGCGTCATCGGCGTGCCGCTGGGGATCGTCGCCCTGCCCACGATGTCCGCCCAGATGGCGAGGGGCGCCATCGACGAGTTCGTCGCCCTCGTTGGGAGGTCGTTCCGGCTGATGGCATTCGTCATGTTCCCGCTGATGTTCTTCGGGATCGTGGCGACGACGCCGATCATGACCGTGCTCTTCGGGTTGGGGAGGACAGCTCCGGATCAGCTCGACCGATACGCGGCCGTCCTGGCGGCCTTTCTGGTCGCGCTCCCGTCGGAGACTGCGATCGTCGTGCTCGCCCGGGCGTTCTACGCCATGCGCGACACGCGGACGCCCGTCGCGACTGCGCTCCTGGCGGTCGTCGTGAGCATTGCGATCTCGATCGCGGTCGCCCCAACCCTGGGCGCGCCCGGGCTGGCGCTCGGGATCGCGATCGCGTCGTGGTTTGAGGCCGCGGCGCTCGTCATCCTTCTTAACCGGCGCGTTCCCGCGCTGCGGGTCGGAGCGTTGCTGCGCTCGATCGCGCTCTTCGCCGCGTGCGGCGCGATCGCCGGGGCGGTGCTGTGGGCCGTGCTGGCCGGCGCGCACGCCATCGTCACGCCGGGCCCCGGTAGACTCGTCTCTGTCATCGTCAATGCGCTCGAGCTCGCCGTCGGCGGGTTCGTCGGCGGGCTGGTCTACCTTGGCCTCGCCCGCCTCCTGCGGATCCCGGAGGTCCCCACGATCGTGCACCTGCTTCGCTCCGCGCTCCGGCGCGACCCCGACGCGTGACCCCGACGCCGCCGCTCGCCGAGCCGCCCGCCTGGGACGCCTTCGTGGCCGAGAACGAGCTCGGGTCGTACCTCCAGCGCAGTGCGTGGGCGCGCGTCAAGGCGGCGAACGGGTGGACGAGCGCGCGCGTCGTGGCCGGGGGAGCAACGCCGATCGGGGCGCAGGTCCTCCTCCGCCGACCGCGCCCGCTGCCCTGGGCGTTCGCCTACGCACCCCGCGGCCCGGTGGCGACCGCCTGGACCGCGGAGTCGCTGGGCGCGTTCACGGAGGCCCTTCGGTCGGCTCCATTGGGGCGCGTCTCGCACGTGCGGATCGACCCGGAGGTGGAGCGCGACGGCCCGCTTGACCCGGACGGGTCGCTGCGGGGGATCCTGGCCCATGCGGGCTGGCGGCCCGCGCCGTTGATCCAACCGCCGTCGACCCGCGTGATCGACCTCGCCGCCGACGAGGACGCGCTGTGGGGCGACCTGCGCAAGAAGTGGCGGCAGTACGTCAACAAGGCCCGGGCGAACGGCGTGACGATCGCGGAGCTGCCCGGCGACCCGATCGGGCAGTTCTACGCGATCTACCGGGAGACCGCGTCGCGGGCCGGCTTCCTGATCCGGGTGGAGCAGGCCTATCGCGACGTCTGGGAGGCCTACCGCCCGACCGGGGACGCGACGATCCTCTTCGCGATCGACGCGGACGGCACGCCCCAGGCCGCGCTCTTCCTCGTGCGGAACGGCCACCGGGTGGTGGAGCCGTACGGCGGCATGACGGTTGCCGGCGGGACGCTTCGCGCGAACTACCTGCTCAAGTGGGAGGCGATCCGGCGCGCCCGGGCGGCTGGCGCGGCCACCTACGACCTGTGGGGCCTGGCGCACCCGGGGATCGCCCACTTCAAGACGGGCTTCGGTGGCCGCGAGGTCCGCTTCATCGGGGCCTGGGACCTGGTCCTGAGCGGGCTTGGCCGGCGGATCTACCTCACGGCCCAGGGGCTTCGCGTGGGACGGGCCCGGCGGCGGGCTGGCCTCGCCGCGGCCGGGGCACCGGGCCTGTCGGGCGCCGACGATGGCGCCACCGGCATCGGCGCGGACATCGAGGCAGGATGAGCGGCGCGGCTGGCGTACGAGAAGCGCGGCCGGACGCGCTCGCGGGCTGGGACGACCGCACGGTCCGGGTTGCCGGCGGGGACGTCCAGCAATCCCTCGCCTGGGGCGCGCACCGGGCACGCACGGGCTGGCGCATCCATCACCTGGAGCTGGACGATGGGAGCGCGGTCCTGGCGTTGGGGAGGCCATGGCCGCTGCTCGGTGGTGGGCGCCTGTACGTGCCGAAGGGACCGGTCGCGGCCGGCGCGGCCGCAACCGTGATCGCCGAACGGCTCTCTGCGGTGGCCGACTGGGCGAGCGCGGCGGGCTACGACACGATCCTCGCCGACGCCGAGATTCCCGCCGTGACCGGTTATCCGGCGGCGCTGGCCGCGCACGGCTTCAGATCGGTCGAGGAGGTCGGGCCGTCCCGCCACCGCGTCGCGGCGCCGATCCCTGCCGGTGCCGACGACGACGCGCTGCTGGCGGACATCGCGAAGACGACCCGCCAGCGGTTCTTCGCGGCCGAGCGGCGCGGGATGCGGATCGTCCGCTACGACGCGGCAGAGGCGACTGCGGCCGGGACGGGCTTCGAGGCGCCGGCGCCCGATCGTGTCGACGAGGCGGCGACGGCGGCCTTCGACCGGTTTCACCACCTCCTCGGTGCCACCGGGGAGCGGCGTGGCTTCGCGATCGGGCCGGCCGCCGCCGCGGTCGCCTGGTGGCGCGCAGCGCTCACGGCCGGCCACCTCGCGCTCCTCGAGGCGCGCTCCGCAGACGACACGTACCTGGGCGCCGCGATCTTCTACCGGAACGGCGAACGGCTCACCTACGCCAACTCCGGTGACGTGGTCGAGTTGCGGCACGCACATCCCGGCGCGGTCCACCTGCTCCTCTGGCGCGCGTTCCAGCTGGCAGCCCGCGAGGGCCGCACCGAGCTGGACCTCGGTGGCGTCGACGTGGCCGGCGCGCGATCCGAGCCCCGCCCGGGCGACGCGATGCACGGCCTGCTCGAGTTCAAGCGATCCTTCGGCGGTCGATGGGTGGAGCTGGCGGGTGCTCACGAGCGGATCCTCCATCCGGCGCGGGCACGTGCCGGCACGATCCTCATCCGGGTCGGCCACGGCCCGCGGCGCCTGGCCCGAGGATGGGGGCCCAGGCCATGAGCGCGGACGGGCGCCGCAACGGGCCGGACGAGGTCGCCGAGCGCGCCCTGCTCGCGCGATTGGCGGCGGCAGAACCCCACGGCCCGAAGCTGCTCTCCGGGCTCGTCGAGCGCCTCCGGGCGGCCGGTCGCCTGCGCGACGTGATCGAGCCGGGCGGCGAGCCCGGGACCGAGCCAGGTGCCGCGGCCGTCGGTCGCACCGCCGTCGCGGGCATCGCGTACGACTCCCGCCGGGTGATGCCGGGCGCCTGCTTCGTGGCGGTTCCCGGGTCGCACTCGGATGGGCACGCATACGTGGACGCGGCCGTCGTGGCCGGCGCCGGCGTGCTCGTCGTCGAGCGCCCGCGGTCGCCGGGCGAGGTCGCCCCGGCGGTCCAGCTCGTGGTCGACCGCAGCCAGTTCGCGCTCGCCACGGTGGCCGCCTGGTGGTACGAGGACCCCGCGGCCACCCTCGGCGTCGTCGGCATCACCGGTACGGACGGCAAGACGACGACCGCCGGAATGGCCGTGGCAGCGCTCGAGGCCGCGGGCGTCCGGACCGGGCTCGTGAGCACCGCCGACCTGAAGATCGGCGACGTGCGGGCGGGCGCGCTGGCCCACGTCACGACCCCGTAGGCGCCGGAGCTCCAGCGGGCGCTCCGCGCGATCCGCGCCGCTGGTGACGTCGCCGCCATCGTCGAGTCCACTTCGCACGGGTTGGCGCTCGAACGGGTTGGGGAGATCCCGTACGACGTCGCGATCCTGACGAACCTGACCCATGAGCACCTCGAGTTCCACGGGACCTTCGAGGCCTACCGCGCGGCGAAGCGCTCGCTCTTCGAGCGCCTGGGCGCGCGCGGCGCGGGCAGGGCCGACGGCGCGGGCAGCGCCACCGGCAGCGGCCCCGGCTCCGGTGGCGGGACTCGGAAGCCGGCCACGCTCCCCGGCGGCCGCCCGTGGCCGCGCGGCGGGATCGTCAACGCCGACGACCCGAACGCCGCCGTCTTCGCGGCCGCCACGCGCGACGCCGGGGCGGCCCTGCTTACGTACGGCGTGGCAGCCCCTGCCGACGTCCGCGCCACCGACATCGCGGAGTCGAGCGGTGGGCTGTTCGCGACTGTCACGACGCCGCGCGGCTCCGGGACGCTCCGGCTCTCGCTGCTTGGCCGCTTCAACGTCCATAACGCGCTTGGGGTGGTCGCGCTCGGCGAGCTGCTCGAGCTGGACCCCGCCCTGGTCCTCGACGGCCTTGCCGGGTTCCGCGGCGTTCGCGGCCGGATGGAGCGGATTGATTGCGGCCAGCCGTTCACGCTCATCGTCGACTACGCGCACACGCCGGCCTCGCTCGCGACCGTCCTCGACGACCTGGCCGGGCTGGTTGGGCCGGGCGGGGGGCGGATCGCGGTCTTCGGGTCGGCGGGCGAGCGCGACGTCGCGAAGCGCGCGCTGCAGGGGCGGATCGCCGGCGAGCGCTGCCGTCTCGTGATCGCGACCGACGAGGATCCCCGCGGCGAGGACCCGATGGCGATCCTCGAGCAGATCGCCGTGGGCGCCGAAGCCGCCGGGCTGCGGCGCGGGGACGACCTCCAGCTGATCCCG
>JANXWH010000052.1 GCA_025351245.1 Chloroflexota bacterium
GAAGTTCAGTCACGGCGCGTCCTCCTCGCCGACACGATAGCCCAGGCGGGCGAGGTTCTCGCGTATGGCGCTATCGAGCCGAGCCCCTTCTTCGAATTGGGCCCCCAGTTCGGCGGTGAGCCGGCGCATCTTCTCGTCGAACGGCTCGTCGTCCTCCTCGGCCGCAGCCGCGCCCACGTAGCGGCCGGGCGTGAGCACGTGGCCGTGCTTGCGGATCTCGTCGAGCGGGGCGGCGCGGCAGAAGCCGGCCACGTCGGCGTACTTGCCCGCGCCCTCATCGCTGCGCCAAGCGTGGTAGGTGCCGGCGATCTTCGCGACGTCGTCGTCGCTGAGCTCGCGGTGCGTCCGATCGACGAGCGAGCCCATCTTCCGGGCGTCGATGAAGAGCGTCTCGCCGCGCCGATCGCGGAACCGGCCATTGCGCCTGTCGCGGGCGAGGAACCAGAGGCAGACCGGGATCTGGGTCGAGTAGAAGAGCTGGCCCGGCAGCGCGACCATGGCGTCGACGAGATCGGCCTCGACGATCGATCGGCGGATCTCGCCCTCACCCGACTGGTTGGTCGACATGGAGCCGTTGGCGAGCACGAAGCCGGCGATCCCGGTCGGTGCCAGGTGGTGGATGAAGTGCTGGACCCAGGCGAAGTTGGCGTTGCCCGCCGGCGGCACGCCATAGACCCAGCGCTTGTCGTCCTTGAGCAGCTCACCCCGCCAGTCGCTGTCGTTGAAGGGCGGGTTGGCGAGCACCCAGTCGGCCTTGAGGTCGGGGTGGCGGTCGGCATGGAACGTGTCGCCGTGGGCGATCTGGGCGTCGATCCCGCGGATGGCGAGGTTCATCTTGGCCAGGCGCCAGGTGGTGTAGTTGGACTCCTGGCCGTAGATGCTGATGTCGCCGAGCCGGCCAGCGTGAGCCTCGATGAACTTCTCACTGCTGACAAACATCCCGCCCGAGCCGCAGCACGGGTCGTAGACGCGGCCCTTGTAGGGCGCGAGCATCTCGACGAGGATCCGGACCACGTGGGAGGGCGTGTAGAACTGGCCGCCCTTCTTGCCCTCGGCGCTCGCGAACTGGGCGAGGAAGTACTCGTAGACGCGGCCCAGGGTGTCCTTCGCCCGGTCGGCGGGGGCCCCGAGCGCGATGTCGCTCACGAGGTTGATGAGCTGGCCGAGGCGCTGCTTGTCGAGGCCGGGTCGCGCGTAGTCCTTGGGCAGGACGCCCTTGAGCGAGGGGTTGTCGCGCTCGATCGCGCTCATCGCGTCGTCGACAAGGGTGCCGATCGTGGGCTGCGGCGCGCTGGCCTTCAGGTGCGACCAGCGGGCCTCCTTCGGCACCCAGAAGATGCTGACGGCGCGGTATTCGTCGGGGTCCTCGGGGTCGGCGCCCGCGGCGCGGTCGGCCTCGAGCTCGGCGTGCTTGGCCTCGAAGGCGTCGCTGATGTACTTGAGGAAGATGAGTCCCAGGACGACGTGCTTGTACTCGGCGGCGTCCATGTTGTTGCGCAGGGCATCGGCTGTCTGCCAGAGCTTCGCCTCGAAGTCACCATTGCCGGTGCTCGTGTCACGCCGGGCGGTCGTGCCTCTGGCCATGGGTTCCCTCTTGTCCGCTGCCATACCCCTGATTCGCGTGACGCCGGGACTCTCTCAGTTCAGGGTGTCCAGCCTACCCCGTGGTGCTGGCGGCCGAGGGTCGTGCGCGTCCTCTCGTGTCGTCCCGATACATCGCCGAGACGTGTCAGGGTTTGAGCGCGCCGATCGGAACGACGGCGACCCCGTCGTCGCGCACGTACCCGTAGCCGCCACCCGTGACAACCGCAAGCACTGCGGGTGGCCCGGTTCGGTCGGTATCGATCCGCGCAGCGAACCGCCGGAGGTTCGCGGCCGCCTCCTCGACTCGTCCCGCTCCGAGTTTCACCTCGAAAGCGCCCCAGCGGCCGTCGGCAGCCTCCACGATCACGTCGACTTCGACTGTGTTGTCCCGGTAGGCGAAAACGGCCGCATCGATGGCTTGCGCGTAGATGCGCACATCGCGCACCACCAGGGACTCGAACAGGCACCCGAGCGTCTCGAGATCCCGGAGCAGGGCGGCAGGTGACGTTCGCAGCGCGGCGACCGCCAGCGAGGGGTCCACGAAGTGTCGCTTCGCAGCTGCGCGGAGCACCGAGCGCGAACGAAGGTGCGGTGCCCACGCCGGCTGGTCCTCGACGATCATGAGGCGCTCCAGGGCGCTCAGGTAGTCGGCGACCGTCTGATTGTCGAGCGGTCCCGCCGCGCCGCCGGCATCGGCGCCCAGAGCCGTGTCGGCCGCATAGGTCGCCACGTTTCGTGCGATCGAGCGGAGTAGACG
Organism: Chloroflexota bacterium; assembly: GCA_025351245.1. Classification (GTDB taxonomy): domain Bacteria; phylum Chloroflexota; class Limnocylindria; order Limnocylindrales; family CSP1-4; genus CTSoil-043. Next base: position 2,342 of record JANXWH010000052.1, read on the forward strand.
CCCGACGCGAGCGGGATCGCGGCGCGGACCGGCCACGCGGGCGACGTCGACGCGCCGAATTTCGTCGAGGTAGTCGCGGATGGCGCGTACCCGGGGTAGTACGCTTCGCCCCAATCCGTCCGGCCAGCCGCCCACCGCGATCCGTTCGGCGAGGTGGGTCACGGAGAGCCCCGGGGAGGCGCTGCGGGCGGGCTCGCCAGCGAGCAGGCCCGCAAGGGAGATCGCGCCGCTGGAGTGGCCCGTCTCGAAGAGGCTCATCGGGCGCATCCGAAGCCGGGTGATCCGCCCGGCGCCGGTATGCCGGGTGATGTCGTCGGTGGGCACGGCCGAGCCCGTCAGGATGAACTGGCCCGGCCCTCCGCGGTCGTCGATCGCGCGCCGCACGTGGTTCCAGATCGCGGGCTCGAGTTGCCACTCGTCGATGAGGCGCGGGGGCGCGCCGCCGAGCACGAGGGCGGGATCGACTGAGATCGCCAGGCGCGCCTCGGCGTCCACGTCGAGGCGAACCTCGCTCGCAGCGATCTGGCGAGCCGTCTCGGTCTTGCCGCATGCTTTGGGGCCTTCGATGACGACGCCACCCGACGCCTCGAGCCGCGCGGCGAGTTCGCCATCGACGATCCTGGGGAGGTAACTCACGACAAGCCTCGGTAGGCCTCATCCAACGTGGATCTTCGGCTATCCTCGGCAGATTGTACAGGCTGGCATCGGCACTTTGTAACGAGATGCGTCGGCACTCCGCACTGGGCAGAACGAAGTCCATGGGCGACCCGACTCGGTTCGTCGAGGGTGATCGGGCCGGGTTCGGGCCCGGCCCCGGTGGCGCGCGCGGGCAATCGAGCGGGGTGGGCGGGACGCACCCGGCGCCTCTGGCTGCGCCGTACACTCGGCCGATGAACTCGGGCTCGGGCAGGAACCGGGAGGCTGGCGCCGGGCCGCCGCTCGCGCTCGCCGTCCTGGAGTCGAAGCTTGGCCCGGTGCACGTGGCCGCGAGCCCCGAAGGCATCCACGGGCTGGAGCTGCGGACGACGCCCGAGGCATTCGCGGCCGCAGTCGCCCGGCGGACCGGCCGGCCCACGCAGCAGATCGCCGATGCGGACGGGGCAACCCGGGCCATGGTCCACCGGCTGGAGGTCGAGCTGGTCGAGCACCTCGCGGGCGCGCGGCAAGCTTTCGACCTGCCGATCGTCCTCGAGGGCGTCGGCGACTGGGATCGTCGCGTGCTGGAGGGCGTCCGGACGATCCAGTGCGGCGCAACTGCCTCCTACGGCGAGGTCGCCCGGCGGATAGGGTCGCCGGGCGCGGCACGTGCTGTCGGCGGTGCCGTCGGTCGGAACCCGGTCGGCCTGCTGATCCCCTGCCACCGCGTCATCGCCGGCGACGGGACGCTGGGGGGCTTCGGCGGCAGCTGGTTCGGCAGCCGCGCCGAGCTCCTCGAGCTCAAGCGGGCGCTGCTCGCGGTGGAGGGCGTCACGCTGCGCAGCTGACCGCGGCGGCCGTCAGGCTGGTTCCGCCCCAGCTCCTGCCGGGACGGTCGACGCGGCGCTGCCGGCGGTCCATGCGGCGCCGATCGCGGCGTCGAGGAGTTCGAGGTAGGGCCGCGCGCCGACGCGCTTGAAGACGGCGCGTGCCTCCTCCGCTGCGGCGCGCGCCTCCGGCAGGTCCGGGCCGAGGAGTATGAGCATGTCCAGCTCGACGCGGGCGACCTGGAACTCGTAGCCGATCTCTCGGTAGCACTTCAACGCGTCGCGATAGCCGGCGATGGCCTCGTCACGACGGCCCTCGAGTGCGGCGATGCCGGCCCACGCGGCGGCGCGATTGACGCGCGAGACGGTGGCGTGAGCGTCGGGCTCGGCATCGAGCCTCTCGGCGACGGCGCGGGCCCAGATCGCGTCCCTCTGCCAGAGCGCGGGCCGCACCGCCTCGGCAAGGTATTCGCCGGCCTGCCCCTTGAAATCGGCCGCCCGCACCATCTCCTCGTAGGCCTCGGCGTTGTCGCCCCGGAGAAGCGCTCGGTCCCCCTTCAGGAAGTGGAGTTGGGTGGCCGCGATTGGATCGGAGAGCTGACCGGCAGCCACCTCCAGGCGGCCGAGCGCGTCGTCGGTCGCGTCACCACGGGCGACCCACATGGAACAGGCTGCCGCGAGCATGCCGGCCTCCGCGGACAGATCCCGGGCCGTCGCGAGAGCCTCGGTGACCGCGGCGAGTGCGGCGTCCCAGCCGTCTCCCTGCAACCAGGCGCCGGCGGTCGTAAAGAGGATGATCCAGTTGGCCATCTGACGGTTCCCGACACGTCGCGATAGCTCGAGGTTCTCACGCTGCATCTCGATGGCGCGGCGCGGCTCCCGCTCCCAGAGGACATCCGCCAGGTTGCTTCGGGCGCGCAGCTCCGCAGACACAAAGCCGCCGGCCTGGGCGACGGCGATCGCCGCCTCCATGAGCGCGGCCGACTCGCGGGCACGACCCAGGTAGCTGAGCCCGGAGGCCTTGTTGGTGAAGGCGTCCGCGATGACCTCGTCGAGGTCCAGACGCTCGGCGATGGGCAGGGCGCGGTCGACGGTTTCCACGGCGCGTTCAGGCTGGTCGCTGCGATACATAGCCCGCGATAAGTTGACC
>JANXWH010000113.1 GCA_025351245.1 Chloroflexota bacterium
CGCCCACCGTCCGCGCCGGCCCGGCGGCACGCCTCGCGCCCGCCTCACGCCCGGCCCGGCGGCACGCCCCGGAACCCCACCCACCTCGCGCCCGGGGATCGAGGGCCTGCAGGGGCCCGGTTATCGGCTGAGCCGATCAACCGGGGCCATGACGTGCGTGGAAGCGCGGCCAACCTCGGGCGGATTGGCCGCGTTTCCACGCTCCGCGACAGCCATTCCGATCGTGTCATCCGATCATGGGGTCGCCGGTCCGGGCCGCCCAGGGTCCCACGGGTCGCCGGGCGCCCGAGAGACCCGGCACAGGGGAAGGAATGCTTCCTGCACTCGGGACGGGGCCCTGACGATTAAGGCATCCGGCGCGGCGCGGCATCCGGCGCGGCGCGTCAGCCCTTGGCGGCGACCTCCGCGCGGGCCTTGGCCCAGTCGGCCTTGAACTGCACGATCCCGCTGTCGGTGAGCGGGTGGTGGACCATCTGGCGCAGCACCTTGAACGGGAGGGTCGCGACGTGGGCGCCTGCGAGTGCCGCGTCCGTCACGTGGCGCGGATGCCGGACGGACGCCGCGAGGACCTCGCTGTCGAAGTCGTGCAGGTTGATGATGTCCGCGAGCTCCCGGATGACCGTCATCCCCTCCTCGTTGATGTCGTCGAGACGCCCGACGAACGGCGAGAGGAGGCTGGCCCCGGCCTTGGCGGCGAGGAGGCCCTGGTTCGCGGAGAAGATCAGCGTGCAGTTCGTCTTGATCCCCTCCTCGGCGAAGCGACTGATCGCCTCGAGGCCATTCTCGCTCATGGCCACCTTGACCACGATGTTGGGGGCGAGCTTCGCGAAGTGGCGGCCCTCGGCGAGCATCCCCTCCACGTCGTCGGCAATGACCTCGGCGCTGACCGGCCCGGGCGTGAGCTTGCAGATCTCGCGCAGGACGTCGTCGTACGAGCCGCCGACCCGCGCGTAGAGGCTGGGGTTCGTGGTGACGCCGTCAATTACGCCCCAGCGGACGGCGGTCCGGATCTCATCGATGTCGGCGGTGTCGAGGAAGAGCTTCATGTGGGCAGGCTCCATGTGATGTTCGTGACGATGAGTCTACGTTGTCTCGGCGCCGGAGAGCATTTCAGAACCTGTCTGCCAGCGCCCGAACAGCGTGATCAGCTGCCCGATCGCCAGCACGGCGACGATGCCGAGGACGATGAGGATCGACGCGCGGACGCCGACGAGGGCTCGAATGCCGAGGGACGGCGTGATCGCGAGGTCAGGCGCTGCGGCGTGATCGCGAGGTCAGGCGCTGCGGAGCGGCTCAACGACATCTGGCGGCGTGGCCGAGCGTGCGGCCGGCGCCTGGGTCTCGACATCGCGAGCCCGGAATGACGGCTCGCGGCCGTCGCGCAGGGCCACGGCCGTGGCGATGAAGCCGTCGAACAGCGGATGCGGCCGCTCGGGCCGGCTCTTGAACTCCGGGTGGAACTGGCTGGCGACGAACCACGGGTGGTCGCGCAGCTCCACGATCTCCACGAGTCGTCCATCCGGCGACTGGCCGGAAAGGACCATCCCCGCTCCTTCCAGGAGCGCTCGATAGCGGTTGTTCACCTCGAAGCGGTGGCGGTGGCGTTCGTAGACCACCTCGTCGCCGTAGACCGCGTGGGCCTTGGAGCCGGGGGCCAGGCGCGCCGGGTAGAGCCCCAGGCGCATCGTCCCGCCCTTCTCCTCCAGGTCCCGCTGGTCCGGCATGAAGTCGATCGCCGGGTGCGCGGTGAACATGTCGAACTCAGTCGAGTTCACGTCGTCCGAGCCCGTCACGGCGCGCGCGAACTCAATGACGGCGCATTGCAGCCCAAGGCAAAGGCCGAGGTACGGGACCCGCCGCTCGCGCGCATACCGGGCGGCGAGGACCTTGCCCTCGATCCCGCGGTGGCCGAAGCCGCCGGGCACGAGGATCGCGGTCGCGCCGGCGAGCGCCTCATCCACGTTCTCGGCGGTCAGCGTCTCGGAGTTGACCCAGCGGACCTTCACGTCCACGCCGTTGGCCCAGCCCGCGTGCTTGAGCGACTCGGTCACGGAGAGATACGCGTCCGGAAGCTCGATGTACTTCCCGACGAGCGCGACCTCCAGCTCCGGCTTCGGGCGCTTGATCAGCTCCACCAGCCGGCGCCAGCGCTCCAGGTCCGGCGCCGCGGCCGATTCCCCCAGGCCAAGGTCGCGCACCAGGAGGTCGCCGAGGCCGGACTCCTCGAACAGGAGCGGCACTTCGTAGATCGTGTCGGCGGTAACGGCCGGGATGACCGCGTCAACGGCCACGTCCGTGAAGAGCGCGATCTTTTCCCGGATCTCGTCGCTGACCGGGTGGTCCGAGCGCAGGATGATGACGTCGGGCTGGATGCCGATCCCCCGCAGCTCTTTCACGGAGTGCTGGGTGGGCTTCGTCTTGAGCTCGCCCGTGGCCTGTAGGGCCGGCAGCAGGGTGACGTGGACGTAGACCACGTTCTGGCGGCCAACGTCCTTGCGCATCTGGCGGATCGCCTCGAGGAAGGGCAGGCTCTCGATGTCACCGACCGTCCCGCCGACCTCGATGATGACGACGTCGGCGCCGCCGTCGCGCGAGACGCGCTGGATCCGCTCCTTGATCTCGTTCGTGATGTGCGGGATCACCTGGACGGTGCCGCCCAGGTAGTCACCGCGGCGCTCCTTGGCGATGACCGCCTGGTAGATGCGGCCGGTGGTCACGTTCGAGAGCTGCGAGAGGTTCTCGTCGATGAACCGCTCGTAGTGGCCCAGGTCCAGGTCCGTCTCTGCGCCGTCGTCGGTGACAAAGACCTCGCCGTGCTGGTACGGCGACATGGTCCCCGGATCCACGTTGATATACGGATCCAGCTTGAGGACGGAGACGGAGATGCCGCGCGCCTTGAGCAGGCGACCGATGCTGGCGGCGGTGATGCCCTTCCCGAGGGAGGAGGTGACCCCTCCGGTCACAAAGACATACTTCGCCATGGGCCGCGCTCCTCCGGGGTTTCTCCGATGCTACCGGAAAGTGGGCCGAGGCGCCAGCGTCGCCGCAAAGTGGGCGGAGGCGCCAGCGCCGCCGCGCCAGTAGCGCTGATTCGGTCGCCGCGCCATGCGCCCCACCGTGTGTGCCGGCCCACCCGCTTCGCGCTCGGGCCACGAGAGCCTGCAGGGTCCGGGCTATCCCGGTAATCGGCTGGGCCGATCGTCCGGAGCCGTGGCGTGCTCGGAAACGCGGCCAACCTCGCGATTCGCCGCGTTTCCACGCTCAGCGACACCGATCCTGATCGGGCCATCCGATCACGGGGTCGCCGTCCGGTCGCCGGTCGCCGGTGGGGGTCGCCCGGGCACCCGGGGAACCCACCACAGAGAATGGGATGCCTCCGGCTCGGTCGCCGGGCGGGCCGATGTCGCCCGGCGAGTCGACGCCCGTCAGCGCCGCCCGCTGCTGGACGTCCGTCAGCCCTCGCCCGCGCCGTCCGGCGCCGGGCCGGGGACCGTCCGCCCCTCGCCCCAGGCTTCGGGGCCGCAGATGAACCCGGGTACTTCGGGCCGATGGGCCGCCCGCCACGCGGCCAGGTCCGCGTGCGTCGCCGGAAGGCGGCCATCGCCGAGCGCCTCCGCGAACCAGGCCGCGATCTCGCTGAACCGCTCCCAGGCGATGAAGTGTCGGCCCGTCGCTCGCCCCCAGGCCAGGAGGGCGTCCTTGGCAAAGACCACGTCCGCGTGGTGGGCGGCGTACTGGTCGCTCGTGCCGTCGCCGACGAACACGACGGCCCGGCCACCGGCGCCGTGGAGCCGGACCCGCTCGCGCTTGCACGTCCCGCAGACGTGGCAGGCCGGGTGGCCGTACGGGAAGCTCACCCCTTCCGGACCGTCGACGCGGTTCGCGTTCGTGGCGACGGGCAGGTCCGCGAGCGCGGGATCCAGGCGTTCCAGGTTCGAGACGACGTAGAAGCCCAGGCCGTCGCTCACGATCTCCACGAGCGCACCGGTCGCCCGGACCGAGCGGACGAACGTCGGGAAGGTCTCATCCTGGGGAATCCCGGCGGCCTCGCGCCGGAGCAGCGCGGCATCGCGGGGCAAGACCCCCATGTCCCAGCGGGTCAGGTCGCGGGAGCCGATCAGGCCGTCCTCGTAGGCGCGTTCCATCTTCCGAACCAGGGCCTGGTCCGGGACATGGCGCTCCAGCAGGAGGCTGCCGACGTCCTGGCGCGAGACGGTGCCGTCGTAGTCGACGAGGACGCTGACCGGGGCACCCGCGGACGGCAGCCTGGGAACGTGCGGTGCGCGGGTCATCGCAGGCGAGGATAGGTGATCGCAGGTCACTGCGCCCAAGCGCGATGCCCGAGCGCGATGCCCCAGCGCGGTGCCCGAGCGCGGCGGGCCTACACCTCGATGAGCGGCGGAGGTTCGGGGCCCACCCGGCCGGCGGCCGCGCCCGCTGGGGCGCGTCGGGCCACGATTATCCCGGCCACGATCACCCCGAAGCCAGCGGCCTGGACGGCCAGAACGGGTTCGCCGAGCAGGAGCGCGGCGAGCACGATCGTGAGGGCCGGGACGAGGAACTGCAGGTTCGCGATGCGGCTGGGCCCAAGGAGCGCGATCGCCCGGAAGAGCACCACGTTCGCGAGCCCGCCCGCCACGATCCCGGAGTAGAGGATCGCGAACAGGTGCGGCGGGCCGACGGCCGAGAGATCGGCGGTCGCAAGCTGGACGAGCCCCGGGCCGGCCAGCACGGTCGACCCGGCGACGATCGCCCACGTCGTGAGGCGGAGCGGAGAGTACGTCGCGAGCAGGGGCGCCGAGAGCGCGAGGTACCAGCCCCAGCAGCCGGCCGCGCCAATCGTCATGAGGTCGCCGAGCCCGGCGCCGTCGAGCCGCAGGCCGTTGCCGCCCGCGACAAGCGCAACGCCCGCGAACGCGACCGCGGCCCCCAGGTAACGGAGGCGGTGGCCGCGCTCGGCGCGCGTCGCCACCGCCGCGAGGAGGGTGAAGATGGGGGTCGTGGCGACCAGGAGCGCGCTCGTCCCCGCGGTCGTCAGCGCGAGCGCGCTCGCCCAGAGGAGCTGGTAGACCCCGAATCCGAGCCCACCCAGAAGCGCAACGCGGATCGCGACGCGACGCGGCAGCCCCACCGAGCCCTCGCGCCAGCGAGTGATCGCGAGGAGCACCAGGCCGGCGAGGAGGAACCGGACGAACGCAAAGCCAACCGGCGGCACAGTCGCGATCGCGGCTTTGACCGTGACGAAGTTGAAGGACCAGGCCACCATGACGGCCAACGCCCCGAACTCCGCCAGCCGGCGGGCGCGTGACGCCGCCGCGGCTGCCGTGCGCGAGCCCAGCGAAACGGCGACGGCCCCGTCGGCGCTCGCCGGCGGGGCCGCACGGGGCTGGAGCGGCGGAATGGGCTAGACGCCTTCCTGCTAGAGCTCGAGGGTCTCCTCGTCGCTCTCCTCGGTCAGCTTCAGCCAGACGAAGAGAACGGCCAGGACCACGAGAGGGATGACGACGAGCGCCGCGAGCGTGACCCCGAGGGCCGTTGCCACGATCTTGAGAGCCTTCATCGGCCGTACCTCCTTCGCTGGGACGCCGGTTCCGCTAGGCCTTTCGGGCCTGGGGCGCCTGCGCGATCATCGCCTCAATGTCGTCCTTCGTGAACTCCGCCAGCGTGTGGTGGCCGCCGGTCGGCCCGACGCGGTGGAGGCGGACGACGAACGCGCCGTCCTGCTCGAAGAAGAAGATGTCGTGCGGCTTCTCCTCGTCGATCCACCGCCCGATGACCCGGAACGACTTCTCATAGTAGCCCGCGTTAGCCCAGTCGGGCGCGGCGCTGTCGGAATTGCGGCGCGCCAGGGCCTCCTCCATGAAGCGGGCGATGTCGTCGTCCAGGAAGGTCATGGTCTCCTTGACCTGGTGGCCGGCGTTCTCGGACCAGGTGCCCTTCTCGCCCTCCACGGCGAGGCCCTGGAGGATGAAGCCGTCGGGCGTCTCCACGAGCAGGACGTCGCGCATCCCGCGCTGGTCGAGGAACGCGCCGATGGAGCGGAGCACCTCCTCGAAGTCCTGGCGCGGGCTCCCCTCGTAGATCCGCATCGTCACTCCTCATCGCCGTGGCCCCGACGTCGCCGGGGCCGATCAGCTGCCCGCCGCCTGGTCCAGGAGGCCGCGCTCCGGCGCGCGCCGCTGGACGAAGCGGAAGACCGCCCACCCGGCGAGTGTAAGCGCGCCGGTGGTCGCGGGCAAGGCGGCCATGCCCGCGTTTGGCCCATGCTCGCGGCGAGGGGCGAGGTGCGCCCCGTTCGCGGACGAGCGTGGCCCTATCGGTCGGGCGCGGGTCAGATCGGTCGGGCGCGGGTCAGACCGCGGCGGCAAGCAGGCCGGCGACCCTCGCGTCATTGATGATGAGCGCAGTGTTGGCGCGAATGGACCTGCCGTCCGTCAACTCCGCGACCCGCTGAAGCACCCATGGCGTCAGGGCCGGGCCGTGGATCCCGGCCTCCTCCGCGTCCGCGGTCGCGCGGGCGATCGCGGCCAGCGCCTCCGCGCGGGGCAGCTCGTCGGCCGCGGGGACCGGCACGCAGATCAGCACGCCCGACCCGAGCCCGAGCGCCAGGTGGGCCCGGACGAGGTCGGCTGCCGCGGCCAGGTCCGGGACGTGCTGGGGTGCCGGGATCCCCGACGCGCGGGAGAAGAAGCCGGGCAGCTCGTCCGTCCCCACGGCTACCACCGGCACGCCGCGCGACTCGAGGACTTCGAGCGTGCCTGCCACATCGAGGATCGCCTTCGGGCCGGCGCACACGACGATGACCGGCGTCCGGGCAAGCTCCTCGAGGTCGACCGAGACGTCGAGGCTCGGCGGACGCCGCGTCCCATCGGGCGCCAGGAGCGTTTCGAATGCCCCCGGGTGGACCCCGCCGATCCCACCGGTCGCCAAGACGCGGATGCCGGCTGCGGCACAGGCGAGCATGGTCGCCGAGACGGTGGTCGCGCCGAGCACCCGGGCGGCGAGCGCCCCGGCCAGCGTCGGCCGCGCAACCTTCCGGACGTCGGGGGCCGTGGCCAGCTCCACGAGGGTCGCCGCGTCAAGCCCGACGAGGAGCCGACCATCCCGGATCGCGATCGTCGCCGGCACGGCGCCGGACTCGCGGACGGCCGCCTCCGCGGCGCCGGCGACCTCCAGGTTCCGGGGATACGGGAGACCGTGGCTGATGAGCGTGGATTCGAGGGCCACGACCGGGCGGCCGGTCCGGAGCGCGGCGGCGACCTCCGGGGCAACCACGAGTCGATCGCGGAGACCGCTGACAACGGGTTCGTGCATCTCCAGAGGGTACCGCCGCCGGTCAAACGGCCGCCGATTGCCGAAGCTCCGGTGGAGTGCGCCAGCGGAAGATCGCCAAGAACGTCGGCGGCCGCGGATGTCGCTCCCGGCGCCGCCTTGGTGTCGCTCCCGGCGCCGCCTTGGTGTCGCTCCCGGCGCCCCCGGATGTCGCTCCCGGCGCCCCCGGATGTCGCTCCCGGCGACCAGAAGGCTGGAATCGGTCGATCGGCGGTCGGGCGGATGTCGTCCCCGACGGATCCGTTCGCCTCCCGCGGACGTCGTGGCTGCGCGCGCCCGGGCCAGGCCCTCCCCGGACTTCGATTCAGTCGCCCTGTTCGCCGGGGGCGACACAGCGGAGCGCGTCGCGGATCCGCCTCGCTTCTCCACGCATCGACGGACGCGGCGGCGGGCCCGTTGGGCGCGTACGCTGGACCACATGCCCGAAGGTCAGCGCGCGGCGATCTCCCCGGCCCGGCTCCTGCGCCGCCAGGTCGTGCTCGAGGAGCACGACCCGCTTCCCGGTGGCGGTGGCGCCGTCGTCGTCAGGCGCTTCGTGCGCGCGGAGACATACCGGTCCCACCTTCACCTGGTCGACTTCGGACGGTCCGGGGCGGCGGTCCCCCTGACGGCAGGCGCAGTCCGCGACACGTCGCCCCGCGTCAGCCCCGACGGCCGGCGGCTCGCGTTCCTCCGCTCGTTCCCGGACGAACCGGACCGATCGACGGCGGTCATGGTGGGTGCGCTCGACGGCGGCAAACCATGGGTCCTGTGGGTGCCCGAGCACGGCGTGACGGAGCTCGGCTGGTCGCCGGACGGGTCCCGGCTCGCGTTCGTGGCGGCCGGGGCGGCGGCTCGCTCGATCATCGGACTTGAGACGAAGGGTCGGGTCGTGACGGCGAGACGAATCACTCGTGCCGACTGGCGCTCCGACGAAGTCGGCCACCGGGACCGCTGGGACCAGGTCTGGCTGGTCGCGGCGCGCCGAGGCGCGCGCTCTCGTCAGCTGACCCACGGCGATGCCGCCGTCAAGGGGATCGCCTGGGCGCCGGACGGCCGCTCTATCGCGTACGCCGCCGACCCGCGAACGGACGCCGACATCCGGCCCCTGCCATCGATCTGGGTGGTCCCGGCGGCCGGCGGCGAACCGCGGGAGGCGATCCGGCTGGCCGGCTATGCGGGCTCGCCGTCCTTCTCGCCGGACGGGAGGTGGCTGGCCTGCATCGGCGTCGACGTGACGGATCCGCTCGACGACGAGCAGCCGGGGCTCTTCCTCGCGCCCGTGGCGCGCGGCGCGGGCACCGGGGTCGCGGGCACCCGGGACGATGGCGCCACCCGCGACGATGGCGCCACCCGCGATGATGTCGACGGCGGCCCCGTTGGTCCGCCCCGGGCGGTTGCCCTGGCGCCGGATCTGGACCGACCGATCGGCGCCTGGAACGACACCGACCTCAACGGCTGGATGGCGTCCGCGCGGCCGGGGCCCAGCTGGGATGGGCCGGCATCGCTCGTTGCGCTCGTCAGCGAGGGCGGGCGCGTTCGCCCCTGGCGCTTCCCCGTGGACCCGGCGACCGGGCGGCCGGCCGGGGCCCCCGAGCGGCTCGTCGACGCGGACATCGCGGCGTGGACCCTCGGAGTGGCGGCCGGCGTGGTCTCGCTCGTCGCGACCGTGGACGATCGACCGATGGAGCTCCTGGCGCTCCAGGGCGGGAGCCCTCGCGCCGCCCTCCGAGCGCGGACGACCCTGGGCGGCGCCTGGCGCCGCGGACTGCCGTGGCCAGAGATGCGGCGCGTTTTCGTACCCGGCGAGGGCGGCCCGATCGAGACGTGGATCGTCTCACCGGCCGGCGCCGGGGAGGCCGCACTCCCGACGATCGTGAACGTGCACGGGGGCCCGCTGGGCGCGTGGTCGCCCGCGCCGTCGACCGAGAACGTGCTACTGGCAGCGCATGGCTACCGCGTCATCCTCCCGAACATCCGCGGCTCGGCGGGCTACGGGCGGGACTGGATTCGGCCCCAACTCGGGGACTGGGGCGGCGTCGATGCCGCTGACATCCTCGCAGCCGTCGACCACGTGGTGGGGTTGGGCCTCGCCGATCCCGGACGGCTCGGGATCATGGGGCTCTCGTACGGCGGCTTCCTGGTCCACTGGCTGGTGGGTGCCGCGCCCGATCGCTTCCGCGCCGCGGTCAGCGAGAACGGCGTGACGAACCAGCTGAACGGCTGGGCGAACTCCGACTCCGGTCCGGAATACGACCGGATGGCGCTCCTCGGCGACCCGCTGAGCGAGGACGGCGTCGCGAAGCTCTGGCGGCAATCGCCGCTCCGCCACGTGACCCGTATCCGGACGCCGCTCCTCATGCTCCAGGGCGAGGCGGACCTGCGCTGCCCCGCGGCGGACAACGAGCAGCTCTTCGTGGCGCTGCGCCACCTCGGCCGCGAGGTGGAATATGTACTCTACCCGGAGAGCTGGCACACCTTCGCGATCACCGGCCGGATCGACCGCCGGATCGACCGGGACGAGCGCGTGCTCGCCTGGTTCGATCGATTCCTGACGCGGTAGGTCGCGGCGCGGCGTCCGCCCTACCCGACGGGGCCTCGCGCTCCGGGCCCACGAGCGCCGACAGTCTCAGCCGAGCGGTCGGCGGTAGCGGACCTCGAGGGGTGCGGCGCCGCCGATCTCGAAGGGCTTCACCGCGCCGTCCGCCGCCCAGCCCATCTTCTCGTAGAAGCCGCGAGCCGGTGCGTTCGCCTCGAAGACCCAGAGGATCGCCTCGGCGAAGCGGCGTGCCGTCAGTCCGCGCACGCCCGCCCCAATCAGCGCGCGCCCGATCCCCCGACCCTGGACCTCGGGGTCGACATAGATCGCATGGATCTCGCCGAAGCCCGCCACCTCGTCCCCGCGAGCAGGCCCGGCGACCACGAACCCGACGGGCCGTGCGGGCGATCCGGCGATGGCCACGCGGGTGAACGCGGGCCGGGGCGTCGACAGGCTGGTCCGCCAACGAGCCGTCTCGGCGTCGGGATCCAGGGCGTCGAGGACGGCCGCGGGAACGATCCCGCGATACGCGGCACGCCAGGCAGCGAGGCGGATGCGGGCCAGACCCGCGGCGTCCCGGACTCCCGCCGGCCGCACGACGACAGCGGTCGGCATTGACGAGGATCGACTCACCGTGCGCCACCCCCTGGCCGGCGAGCCACCAGGACGGTTCCGGCGGCGCCGGCCACGAGCGTCACCAAGGTGGGAACCTCCGAAGGGCTGGGGAGAACATCGCCGCAGACCGCGATCTCGCCGCCGGACAGGAGGAGGGTGACTGCACGAACCGTGGTCGCGACACCGGCCGAGCGAAGGCACAGCGGTCGTCCACGATATGGCCCGCCCTACCCCAGCGCCAGCTCGGGCCCCGGGGACGCAAGCTGGCGCGCCGCAGCCCGATTGCCGGCGACGACGGCACGCCGCAGGACCGCGGACGTCGTCGCTGCGCCGGCAGCCAGCCATGACGCGAGGAAACCGGCGTCGAAGGCGTCGCCGGCGCCCGTCGTGTCCGCCACGGCGAAGGGACGCGTGGCCACCTCGAGCCGGACGCCGGGCGCCGCCGCTCCGCCGGGGCGGCGGACCAGCAGCGTCGCCCCCGCGGCCCCGCGCTTGACGATCGCGACCGGCGCGAAGCCGAGGAGGCGCGCCGGATCGAGCTCACCCAGGAACGCGGCCGCCTCGTGCTGGTTCGTAAACAGCACATCGGGCGCGACCTCTCGGACCAGCGCGTGCGCGGCGGGGCGGCCACCCGCGAGGAGCGGCCCGGCCGAGGCGAGATCCACGCTGACGCGCACACCGGCCGCGCGTGCGAGGACGACGGCCGCACGCCCGGCCTCGCCCAGCGGGGCGCCCAGGAGCGAGTAGGCCGGCAGGTGGAGGACGCCCACGCCGCGGAACCAGCCCGGCCGGAGGTCGCCCGGCGCCAGGAGATCGGCCGCGCCGCGCTCCGCCACGAACGACCGCTCGCCGGTGGCGGGGTCCACCAGCATCCCGATCCTGGCCGTCCGCGCGCCCGCGGGTCGCGCCGCCCTGACATGGACGCCGTCCGCCCGGAGCGCCGCCACGAGCGCGCGCCCGGCGCCGTCGCGCCCGACCGCACAGACCAGCGAGGCCCGCGCGCCGAGCCGGGCCAGCCAGCGAGCGGTATTCGCGGCGGAGCCGCCCTGGTGCAGCCGGACCGCGCCCGGGACGTCCGTCCCCCGCTGGAGCGGACGCGCCGGCGCCAGCACCACGTCGAGCGCAAGGTCACCCAGGACCAGGATGGAGACGGGTCGCGGGCGAGACGACAGCAGCGGCATCGCGCCCGAGGATACGCCGCGGCCCATGCCGCGGCCCACGCCGGGGCCCATGCCGGGGCCGCGCCTACAATTGGCGCATCCATCCGCGCCCCGCCTCTCCGCCCAGGAGCACGCCCGCATGACCCTCAACTCCGAACAGCTCGACCGACTGTCGGTCGACACCATCCGGACGCTCGCGATCGACGGCGTCCAGCAAGCGAACTCCGGCCATCCGGGCGCCCCAATGGGGATGGCCCCGATGGCCTACGCGCTGTGGACGCGCTTCCTCCGTCACGCGCCGACGCATCCCGACTGGCCCAATCGCGACCGCTTCGTGCTGTCCGCCGGGCATGCCTCCATGCTCCTCTACGCGCTCCTCCACCTGACCGGCTACGACGTCACGCTCGACGACCTCCGGCACTTCCGCCAGTGGGGCTCGCGGACGCCGGGCCACCCCGAGTACGGCATGACCGCGGGCGTGGAAGCCACCACGGGCCCCCTGGGCCAGGGCGTCGCCAATGCCGTCGGGATGGCCATCGCGGAGCGGCGCCTCGCCTCGGAGTTCAACCGCCCCGGCCACGCCGTGATCGACCACTGGACCTACGCCATCTGCTCCGACGGCGACCTCCAGGAGGGGATCACGTCGGAGGCGGCCTCGCTGGCGGGCCACCTGCGGCTGAGCAAGCTGGTCCTCCTCTACGACGACAACCACATTCAGCTGGACGGACCCACCTCGATGGCCTTCTCGGAGGACGTCCTGGAGCGGTTCGACGCCTATGGGTGGCACACCCAGCAGGTGGAGGATGGCAACGAGCTCGCGGCGATCGACGGGGCCATTCGCGCCGCGCGCGCCGACGGGCGCCCGTCGATCATCGCCGTCCGGACCCACATCGGGTTCGGGTCGCCGCACAGGCAGGACACCCAGAAGGCCCATGGCGCACCCCTCGGCCCCGACGAGGTCCGCCTCACGAAAGAGGCGTATGGCTGGGACCCCGACCGGACGTTCTACGTGCCGGATGACGCCGAGGGTCTGTTCAGCCGCGCGATCCCGTACGGCGAGCACCTGGTCAACGACTGGGAGGACCGCATGCGGCGGTACGCCGTGGCCTTCCCGGCCCAGGCGACAGAGCTGCGCCGACGTCTCGCGGGCGAGTTGCCCGAAGGCTGGGACGCGAAGCTCCCGGCCTATGCGGTCGGCGAGGACTTCGCGACCCGGCAGGTGAGCCACGCCGCGATCCAGGCCCTGGCCGCCGGCCTCCCGGAGCTGTTCGGCGGCTCCGCGGACCTCTCCGAATCGAACCTGACGGACTTCAAGGGCGAACTCGACTTCTCCGCCGAGGAGGCCGGCCGGAATCTCCGCTTCGGCGTCCGCGAGCACGGAATGGGCGGGATCGTCAACGGGATCGCCTACCACGGCGGCTTCCTGCCGTATGGCGCCACGTTCCTCACCTTCAGCGACTACATGCGCGGGTCGGTCCGCATCGCGGCACTGGCCGGGCTCCACGTCGTCTACGTCTGGACGCACGACTCGGTGGGCCTGGGCGAGGACGGCCCGACCCACCAGCCGGTGGAGCACTACGCGGCCCTGCGGGCGATCCCCAACCTCTGGTTCGTCCGGCCGGGCGACGCGAACGAGGCTGCGGCCGCCTGGGCGCTGGCCGTCGAGCGCACGGACGGCCCGACCGCCCTTGCCCTCACCCGGCAGAAGCTGCCGACGTTCGCAGCCACGGCCGCGCTGGCCCGCGACGGAGTTCGCCGGGGCGGCTACGTCCTCCGCGCGGCATCCTCCGAAGCCGCGGGCGGGATGCCGGCCCTGGTCCTCATCGCGACCGGCTCCGAGCTCCAGCTCGCCATGGGCGCCGCGGACGCGCTCGAGGCTGACGGCATCGCGACGCGCGTCGTCTCGCTGCCCTGCTGGGAGGCGTTCGATACCCAGGATCCCGCCTACCGCGAGGCGGTCCTGCCTGCAGCGGTCCGGAAGCGCGTCAGCGTGGAGATCGGGGTCTCGCTTGGCTGGGAGCGCTGGACCGGTGACGAAGGCGCCATCGTCGCGCTCGACCACTTTGGGGCCTCGGCGCCCGCCGCCACGATCCTCGAGCAGTTCGGCTTCACGATCGAGCGGGTCGCTGAGGTCGGCAGGGGCGTGGTTCGAGACGGGCTGCGCGGCCGCGTCCCGACGCTCGTCCCCTCGCCGCACCCGGGGGAGCGCGCCTGATGCGGGTCGCGTTCGCGGCGGATCACGGCGGCGTCGAACTGCGCGACGAGCTTCTTCGCCGGCTGGCCGACACCGGGCACGAGCTGATCGACCTCGGCGGCGATGGAGCCGACCCGACCGACGACTACCCGGACTTCGCGAGGCGGCTCGCCCACGCCATCCGGGATGGCGAGGCCGACCGCGGGATCCTGGTCTGCGGCTCGGGGATCGGCGCGTCCGTCGCTGCGAACAAAGTCCGCGGCGTTCGCGCGGCCGTCGCCCACGACACGTACTCGGCGCACCAGGGCGTCGAGCACGACGACCTCAACGTGCTCTGCCTCGGCGGCCGGGTCATCGGCGTGGAGCCTGCCGTCGAATGCGCCCGGGCGTTCCTCGCGGCGAAGTTCTCCGGGGCGGAGCGCCACGCGCGGCGGGTCGCAAAGGTGCTCGCGATCGAGGCGGAGGAATCCGGCGCGGGCTGATCGCGCCCGTCGCCCCCCAGCGCCGCTCCATCCGCCGGAACGCCCGTCGGCAGGCGTTCAGCCGCGCCGGGCCAGCGTCGCGTGGAACTGGTAGCGATCGCCCCGGTAGGTCATCCGGCAGATTTGGACGCGACGGCCGGCGGCGTCGTACGAGACCTGGTCCGCGCGCAGGACGGGCCCGCCGGGGGGCAACCCAAGGAGACGCGCCTCGTCGGCATCCGCGCCGTCCGCCCGCAACAGGTAGTCGGCTCGGACGGCCGCGGAGCCCGCCGCCAGCATCACCTCGTACAGGGACTCGACCGCCCAGTCATGCATCAGCGCACCGGGAACGCGCGCCTCCGGCACCAGCGTTCGATCGATCGTGATCGGCACACCGTCCAGCATCCGCAAACGGTCGAGCTGGACGACCGGTGCCCCGGGCGCGATCGCGAGCTGCTCGGCCTCCTCCAGCGTCGCCTCGCGCGTACCGGCAGCGAGCACCCGCGCGGTCGCGCGCAGGCCGCGCGCCGAGGCGGCGCCCGTGAAGCTGACCAGGTCGTCCTCGGGTTCCTCCAGGCGGTCGCCGCGGACCAGCCAGCCGCGCCCGGCCGCCGAGGCAACGAGGCCGTCCGCCTCGAGCTCGCGGAGCGCCCGCCGGACCGTGACCCGGCTGACGCCGAACCGGGTGACGAGGGCCCGCTCGGAGGGCAGGTGGCCCGCGTCGCCCAGCGCACCGGCGCGAATCTCGTCGGCGATGGCCCGCGCCACCGCCGCGAAGCGTCGGTCCGTCGATGTCAGGCCTCCGACCGCCGGCCGCATTGAGTCCTCCAGGCTTTCCAGGGATGTGGACAACTGGTCCTACTATAGGGCACCACTGGCCTGCTATCATGCCGCCATTGGATCGCCTTCGACGAGGGACCGCGTGAGACGCGGCCCTCTGCCGACGACGGCCCACACGCGTCCGTGATCGATCGAGGGATCGAAGGAGGAGATCGGATGACCAGCCTCTCTACGCGCCGCCGGAGTGGGACGCGCCTTGTTGCGCTCCTCGCGATCGGGGCACTTGCCGTGGCCGCGTGCGGCGGTTCGACGCCGAGCGCGGGTGGCCCGGTGACGCTGAACGCCCTGTTCATGAAGCAGGCTGCCTACAGCGAGGCAGACGTCAAGAAGATGAGCGATGCCTTCACGGCGGCCAACCCGAACATCACCGTGAAGATCGAAACGGTTCCGTACGCCGACTACTTCACCAAGCTCCAGACGGCCGTTGCCGGCGGGACCGCGGGTGACGCCTTCGAGC
>JANXWH010000145.1 GCA_025351245.1 Chloroflexota bacterium
CTCGCCAACCCCGCCCTGCTCGTGGGGCTCGTCCGCGCGGCGCTGATCCTGCTCGTCACGTTCGGCGTTGCCGTGACCCAGGCCCAGCAGAACAGCATCCTCGAGCTCGTGGGCGCCGCGCTCGCCGTCATGAGCCTGCTCCTGACGGGCGTGACGCTCACGAAGACGACGCCCGTGTCCAACCCGACCCTGCCCGAGGGCACGGTGGTCGAGGTCCTGACGCCGGAGGGGCAGCCCAACCGCACCGCGGTCGTGGTCTAGCGCGTGAAGCTGTGCGCGGTCTGCGGCGTGGTCACCAGCCGATCGACTGGACGCTGCGGCGAGCATCCGCGCCTGTCGGGCATGGGTGCCAACCATCACGTCCATGCGGATGCACGATGGGCACGCCTGTCGCGGCGGATGATCGCGCGCCACGTCGGCCAGCACGGCTACGTATGCCCGGGCGATGGTCCCGAGCATCCGGCGCACCCGACGCGCGACCTGACGCTCGACCACGTCCTGGCGCTCATCGACGGTGGCGCGCCGTTCGATCCCGCCAACACCCGCGTGCTGTGCCGATCGAGGAACTCGGCCAACGGAGCGCGCCTCGTGAACGCACGAAGGGCTGACCGGGGGTACCCACACGCGGGTTCCGTCTTCCTGGACGTCCGCGCCTCCCATATGTGCGCACGCGGCCGAGTTTCGCGAGAAATCCCGAGCCACGTCGGCCCACGGGCGCCACGGTTGGCCCACGTGCCGCGATGAGAGATCGCATGGCCACCCGCGCCACCCAACGAGAAAGGGCCCTGGGTTCGCGCCCAGGGCCCGAGAGTCGGCTGGTTGCGGTCGTGCTATCCGGCGTCGCCCTGGGAACCGGCCTCCGGCATGACCGTCGTGCGCCCGCGAGGGGCCCGCGTCCGGATCGGCTCGGGCGTCGCGTCGGGCTCCGGCTCGGTCGGCGCCACCTCGGCGGCGACGTCGCCGTCGGCGGCCTTGCGGGCGAGCGCCGCCTTCCGCAGCGCGCTCGTGTACCCGCCGGCGCCACCATGTCGCCGTCCGTGGGCGTCAGCGCCTCGCCTTCTGCGATCGTCTCGCCCCTGCCGACGGCCTCGGCGTTTCCATCGGAGGTCGGCGGCCTGCCAGTGATCAGCGTTGCCAGTGCTGATGCGCTGCTGCGATCGGGCAAGCTCGAAGGCCGGGCCGTCGCGGTGGCCGGCTACTACGACCAGTTCACGCCATCCTGCCCGTATCCGGGGCGGTACATCGGTCCGCTCGAGGGCTGGTGTCGGTTCGTGGCCTTCACCGACACCAGCGCCAGTGCGCAGCTGTGCCAGCCGGAGGGCTCCAACGGCATGAGCTGCAGCCAGCCGTCCGGTACGAGGCTGGCGCCGTTCTTCATGAGCGAAACCAGCGGCAACGCGTGGTCGTGGATGACCGGGGGCGCCACGGGCAAGCCCGCGGCGCTCGTGCTCGTCGGCCACGCGGGCGACGCTCGGCAGTGGCAATGCACCGCTGCGACCCAGGCTGAGTGCGCGAGCGTCTTTGTCGTCGACCGGATCGCCTGGGCGGAAGGTCAGGGCCTTCCACCGACGGCTCCGGAGACCGGCGGCCAGGACTCGGGGAAGGTGATCACGCCCAGGATGACGCTCGACCAGGTCGCGGCCGCCATCGGGCTGAGCGACGACCTGCTGACCGGGGCGCCGTTCAGGAAGGGCGACATCGCCACCGTTGACCCTCGCTGGAACCTCGTCGGTGACAACGTCGTGTGGCTGGTGCGATCGCTCGCGCCGGCCGTCGACTCCGGAGTCGCAGAGACACGGCCCGAGAACGTCTGGCTCGTCGACGACGCCACCGGGAAGGTCATCGACAGCCATCCTCTGAAGCTGGCCTCTGACTACCAGCCCGCACGGCTGTGGCAGATGGCCACCGCCCACGGGGTCGAGTGCTGCGCGGGCAACGTGTTTCCCTTCTACCGGGTCGGCACCGGCGGCGGCACGGTGGTCTACGAGGGCATGGTCACGGGCGGGTCGTCGGGCGGATCTGGCTACACGACCTATGGCGGCGGGTACGGCTCGGGAGTGCTCGTCCTGCCCGCTGGCCGCTACTCGATCACGGTGTGGTTGGCAACCTACGACGGTGGCGTCGTGGGCACGCCACGCGACGAGTGCTCGACCAAGGTGACCCTCCGGCCGCTCGACGACGTGGCGCTCAATGCCGACTTCCCAGCCAACAAGGCGTGCACCTTCGGGCCAGCGCCCTCGCCATCGCCCGGGGCATAGGTTCCGATGTCGGGCCCTGGAACAAATGGAACCGAATAGTCGGTCTGCCCGACGGCCCTTGACCCGAGGTTGGTACGACCAATTGGCTGCGGCGTCGTGGGTGGGAGGGAACGGCAGCAAGGCGCGGCGAGCAACGGGCCGCTACGCATTCGCGCTCTTGACCACGATGGCACTGGCGGGATGCGCCTTCGCGCCCGGGGCAACCGACCCAGCCGCTGCCCATCAGCGGGCGCAAGCGGTGCTCTCCAAGTGGGCGGATGCGGTGGCCGCCGCGGGTGCGAACGCTGCGGTCAACCCGGTCGGTGAGCTGACCGGCCAGGTTGGCGACTGGGAGGAGGCCGTCGGCGACAACAACAAGCGCGCGCTCATGGCCGGGCTGGTGGCGTCCGCGAACCCGCTGTCCGAGGCGGCACCGCCGGACGGCGAGGTGACGTGGCAGGACGGGAGCACGACGAAGGTTCCCCTGCTCGCGGCGCAACAGGCGATCGTTGCGATCGAGAACACCACGGAGGCGCCCTGCTCCGACTGTTCCATGCTCCTGGTGACGGACGCACGCCTGACGTCCGGACCGATCCAGACCACCCGCGGCCCCGCGACCGCGCCCATCTGGGAGTTCACCCTGCAGGGGACGGCGGTCAAGCTGACCCGCGTCGCGATCGCCAATCCTGTCGTCGTCGTCCCCGACGAAGTCGGCTCAGGGCTCGGGCTCTCGATCGACTCAGCCAGCGGGTCGGTCAGCGGAACCGAGCTCACCGTTGCCTTTGTCGGTGCACCCGACCCGGGGGACAAGCCGTGCGGCGAGGACTACACCGCGGAGGCCGTTGAGTCCGATCTCGCGGTCGTCGTCATCGTCACGCGTCATCCCCACGTGACGATCGGCGCCTGCTCGGCTGTCGGCGCGCGGCGCACGGCGACGGCCACCCTCGCCGCCCCGCTCGGCGACCGGGCCGTGCTCGACCTGCAGCAGGGAACGCCGGTCCCTGTCGTGCTAACCCCCTGACGATCCGCGCCCTCTGAGTCCCAGCTCCGCCAGATCTGCGGCCCCACCGCATGGCCCAAACGGCCAAGTAGAAACCGCGGCCCACCCCCTGCACGCTTGGGGGCATGACGGCGCGCCGGTCTGATCCACACCGACTCCCGGGCTCCCCTACCTGTCGCGACCTCGGGTACGTCCGCGCCGTCAACCCC
>JANXWH010000149.1 GCA_025351245.1 Chloroflexota bacterium
CGGGCTTGCGCCGAGGACAGCGGAGGCCAGCACCGCGATCAACACGAGCGCGCCGGCGAGCGCTGCAAAGGCGCGCACCGCGTGCATCGCCGCCGCGCGGGCTTCGCGCGTCCGGTGGGTCAGCCGAGAGGTGAGCGTTGACATCGTGGTGGCATCCCGTGGTGGAGTGGTGGCAGCCCGGGCCTCGAACGGCGGCCGCTGCGTAGGCTCCCATTGTCGCGCGAGCAGCCGATCTGTGGCTGCCCGTTCGCGCCGGTGCTGCGGCACCTCGAGCCACGGTCCGGGCGCGGCGCCGCTGCGAGCCGTGTTGCGCGTCCGCGCAGGGCCCGCGTACCATCGACCGCGTGATCCCTCCCCCAACCGGCCGGGCGGCCGCGTCCGCCCCCGGATCGGCGCCCGGCGCCGGTCGCGCGTTGCTCGTGCGCGGCCACGCTGGCGCCCGAAAGGTGCCCTGACCCATGGCTGTCGGCTCGTCCAACTCGTTCGACCTCGTGGTCCTGGGCGCTGGGACCGGGGGCTACTCGGCCGCCTTTCGTGCGGCGCAGCTGGGCATGAAGGTTGCCCTGGTCGACGAGGACAAGATCGGCGGAACATGCCTCCACCGGGGATGCATCCCGACGAAGGCGCTCCTCGAATCCGCCGACTTCGCCCACCGCGTCAACACGAAGGGCCGCGAGCTGGGGGTCATGGTCCCGGGCGAGGCGGCCATCGACTACGCGGTAATCGCCGCTCGCAAGGACCAGGTAGTCCGCCGGATGTGGACCGGGCTCAAGGGCCTGGTCGGCAAGAACAAGGTCGAGTGGGTTGCCGGTCGTGGTCGCCTGGAGGGACCCTGCAAGGTCCGGGTCCGGCTCCACGGCGAGGACGGCACGCCGGGCGCCGGCGGCGAGCGCGTGCTGGAGGCAACGGACGTGATCGTTGCCACGGGATCCCGTGTCAAGAGCCTCCCCGGAATCACCCCGGACGGCGTCCGCGTCCTGACCTCGGACGACGTGCTGCGGCTGGTCGAGCTGCCGGCCAGCATGGTCATCATCGGGGCGGGCGCGGTCGGCTGCGAGTTCGCCTCGTGCTTCCACGACCTGGGCGTGAAGGTGACGCTTCTCGAATACCTCCCGGCGATCGTCCCGCTGGAGGATCGCGACGTCTCCAAGGAGCTCGAGCGGAGCTTCCGGCGACGCGGGATCGAATTGGTCACGAGCGCCCGATTCGAGGCCTCTTCGCTCGTCATCGGGGACGCCGGGATCCGCCTGACCGTGGGGCCGGAAGGTGGCGAGGCGAAGGAGGTCGCCGCCGACGTCCTGTTGGTGGCCGCCGGACGCGCGGCCAACATCGAGGACCTGGGGCTCGAAACGACGCGGGTGGCGACCGATCGCGGGATCATCGTCGTCGACGGCCACATGCGAACCGCCGAGCCGCACGTCTGGGCGATCGGCGACATCGTCGGCGGACTCTGGCTGGCCCATACCGCGGCGCACGAGGGGCTGACCGCGGTCCACACGATCGCCGGCGACCCGGACGTCCACGCCATGGACTACGTGGCGCAGCCGCGAGCCACGTACTGTCGCCCGGAGATCGGGTCCGTGGGCCTGACGGAGCAGGAGTGCGAGAAGCGCGGGCTGCCCGTAAAGGTCGGACGGGTGCCGTTCCAGGCGATCGCCAAGGCCGTGATCGGCGGCGACTACGAAGGCTTCGCGAAGGTCATCGGCCACGCGGAGACGGGCGACACGCTGGGCGTCCACCTGATCGGGCCGCACGCGACGGACCTCATTGCCGAGGCATCCCTGGCGGGCGCGCTCCAGGCGCAGCCGTGGGAGATCGGCGCGGCGACGCACCCGCATCCCACGCTCTCGGAGATCCTGGGCGAGGCGGCCATGGCCGTGGACGGGCGAGCCATCAACTTCTGAGCCGCGCTACGCCTCCGGGGCCCCGTCGGCCGCGGAGGCGGTCAGGGCACGGCGGCGGAGTTCTCACGTCCGATCGCGAGGTTCGTGCCAGCTGAGTCGACATGGCTGAGCACCCGGCTGGCCGGCACGAGCGTCGCCGCTGCCTTGACATAGGCCCTCGATGGATCGGTTCGCCCACGGGGGTGGTTGGTGTCGCTCCCGGCGAACAAACTGCGGGGATCGACCGATCGGTGGTCGGGCGGATGGGGCCCTCGACGGATCTGTTCGCCCCCGGCGGACGTCGTGCCCGCGCGTGCCCCGGCCGGGCCCCAGCTTCACCTCGATTCAGGTGCGTTGTTCGTCAGGGGCGACACCGGCGACGGTGACATGCGTGATGTTGCCGCCGGCCCCGCCGTCAGGGCGCCCCCGGACCCTGGGGACACGGCGGCCGGCCCCGACACCCGGGGGAGGCGCCTCACCGCGGCCCGCGGGGGCCGCGCCCGGCCGGGCCCGTGTACAGTCGCCGCGTGATGAACTCGGGGGTGCCAACCACGCCGGATCCCGTCGCCCGGTCCGGCCTGCCGGCGGCGCGGCTGCGCGAGATCTACCGGCTGATGGCGCTGGCCCGGGCTCTCGACGAGCGCGCCTGGATCCTGAACCGGTCCGGCCGCGTCCACTTCGTGATCAGCGCCCAGGGCCACGAGGGCGCCGAGGCCGGGATCTGCGCCGCGCTCATGCCGGGCCGCGACTGGCTCTTGCCGTATTACCGCTCGATGGCCGCGGTGCTCGCGTTCGGGGTGACGCCGCGCGAGGTGATGCTCCAGCAGTTCGGGCGAGCCGATGATCCCGGCTCCGGCGGGCGCCAGATGCCGGCCCATTACGGCGGTGCGGCGCATCGGATCTTCAGCAGCTCCTCGCCCGTCGCGACGCAGGTGCTCCACGCCGCTGGGATCGCGCTGGCGTCGAAGCTCCGGGGCGAGTCG
>JANXWH010000162.1 GCA_025351245.1 Chloroflexota bacterium
TGGGAGCGCTCGCGCTCGGCGTATGGCTTCGGCGGGAGCTGGGTCTCACTACTGGGCACCCGAGGTCTGATTCGCGGATACCTTCGCCTGATGGCGTCCGGAATCCGGAACAAGCCTAACCTCAGGTGCGCAGCCCCTCGCTGGCGAGCTCCGCCCGGGCGAGCCCGTGTTGGCGGCGGGATTGTCTGCACACCAATCGGCAGGATTGCGCGCGGCCCAGGTGGCAGCCCTCGATGCGGACCGGCTGACGTTCACTCGCTGACGGCCTCGGCGACGGCCTTCCTGGCGCAGGCGTCATCGACGAGGGCCTTGCCGTCGGCCGCGGCGGCGATGAGCGCGTCACGGGCGAGGTTGTTGAGGGCACGGGGCAGGCCCAGGCTCGCCCGGTGGAGGCGGGCCACGGCGTCGTCGGCGAAGAGCGGGTCCTGGCGGCCGACGAGCGCGAGATGGTGGCGCAGATACCCGGCCGACTCGGCGAGATCCATGGGCCGGAGCTGGTAACGGGTCGCGATGCGCTGGTCGAGGGCGGCGAAGACGCCCATCCGCAGGCGGCGCACGAGCGTGGGCTGCCCGACAAGGAGCAGGGCGAAGGGGGTGCGGGAGTCCATCTCGGCGCTCGTGAGGAGACGGATCTCCTCGAGCTGTTCGGGGCTGAGCAGATGCGCCTCGTCGATGATGAAGACGACTCGTCGCCGGCGCTCGGACTCCTCCGCCGCGAGGAGGGCCTGAGCCTGGGCCATCACCTCGGCCTTGAAGAAGCGCGGGGTGGCGCCGAGCGCGGAGACGATCGTGACGTAGAGGCCGCGGGTGCCGAAGGCGGGGTTGGCGACGTAGATGACCCCGTGACTCGTCGGGTCCAGGGCGCTCACCGCGGCCCGCAGGGCGACGGTCTTGCCGACGCCGACCTCGCCGACGAGGACGCCCGCGAGCGACTCGGCGATGCAGAACCGGATCCGGGCGACGGCCTCCTCGTGGGCCGGCCGGCTGAAGAGGTCGGCCGCGGCGATGGCCTTGGAAAAGGGGGTCCGGGTGAAGCCGAAGTGCCCGACCCAGGGAGCGCGGGCACTCATGAGGGCTCCTCCTCGTCGCTGACCAGGTCGCGATACGTGAGCCGGCCCAGGGTGTCGGCGGCATGCTGCTCTTCGACCAGGCCCAGATAGTCCACCCCGGTCGGCTCGGGGGACGGCGGCACCGCCTGGGGCACCGCCCGGTGGACGTGGCGACCGAGGACGAAGGGGACGGCCGCCCCGAAGGACCGGCCCTCGCACCAGACCTCGATCCGCGAGAGGTCCTCCGGGTCGAAGCGCAGCTCCACCCGCCGGCCGACGAGCGTCGGCTCGACGGAGTAGCGGTTGCCCGCGAGCGAGACCTGGGCGGTCCGGGTGACGACCCGGGTGACCGACCAGCGGAAGGCCTCGCGGAGGAGGTCGGGATCGGCGTGGCGGAGCGGTCCGCCAGCGAGGAACCGGCTGATGGGAGTCACCCCCGTCTCGGCATGGACCCGGGTATTGGCGTCGCGCTCGGCCCAGGCCATGAAGCGGTCGTTGAGCGCTTCGAAGGTCTCGATCCCGACGTGCTCCGCCTCGGCGAGGAAGGCCTCCCGGATGAAGCGGTTCAGCCGTTCCTGCTTGCCCCTGCCCTGCGGCGAGTAGGGCTGGCTGTGGACCAGGCGGACGCCCAGCACGGCGCACGTGCGATCGAGGGCGGCGTTGGCAAAAGGGGCGCCGTTGTCCAGGTACAGATTCTGAGGCAGGCCCCGGCGCAGGATCGCCGCCCGCAGCACCACCTGGCCGGCGCGGGTGTTCTCCGCGGTCATCCAGCGCCCGTGGAGCAGGAGCCGCGAGTGGTCGTCGACGAGCAGGAACAGGTACGCCCGCCGGCTGCCGGCGACCCGGGGGTGGGGCACGAACGGCCCCACCAGCACGTCGCCGATCCAGCGTTCGTTGGGATGCTCGGCCTCGTAGCGGCCGAAGACGCGCGGCTCCGATGTGAGCCGGGCGCGGTCGAGCCCCCGCCGGCGCAGGTGCTCCCGGATCGTCCGGGGCGCGACCCGCACGCTGTGGCGCGCCCGAAGGATGCGGCTGATCTGCTCGGCCGAGCGGACCGGCAGCTCCCGGCGGAGCGCGCAGGCCTCCTCGATCAGCTCGGGTGTCACCCGGGCGGTGCCGATGTCCGAACGGGGCGCCGGGCGCAGCCCGTCGAGGCCCTCGGCCCGGCAGGCCCGGATCCAGCGGTCGAGGGTCGCCCGGCTGAACGCCTTCCGGCTGCCGTCGGGCAGCTCGTGGAGCCCGCCGGCGAGCTCGCGGACGACGAGCCCTCGTTCGGCGCTCGAGAGACGTTCATTCGTCGCTTCGGCGACGACGCGGTACCGGAACAGGGCGATCGCCTCGGCGGGATCGGGCGGCATCGGACACCTCATGGGGCGGGTCACCCATCGAAGCGCGAACGCTCGCGCCTGCCAAGGGTGGGCCCGTGTTGGTGCCCAGCGCCCAGCCGCCGCAGATCGCGTTCCAGAGCCGCCAGCGCCCCGGGACCCGCCCGCCGAACCGGCGCCGGGCCTCCGCCGAGATCACCCCCAGTGCATGGAGGGCCGCCGCCTCGACCCCCATCGGCAGGTCGCGCAGCTCCGCTCCGAGCGAGACCGCCACCGCCGCGAGATGCGCGAGGTGGGCCGGCGCCCGGGCCCGGTGGCGGCGACGCCAGTCGCGGGCCGTCGAGTGGGCGAGGCCGAGGCGGATGGCCACCGCCCGCATCCCCAGACCCGCGATGCCGAGCTCGAGCGCCGCCCCGATCACCTCGACCGCGTCCAGGCGCCGCGCGTGCACGAAGTCGGGCAGGAGGGCGTGGGTCCGTCGGCAGGCCGGGCAGCGGCCTCGCCGCACCCAGATCCGGTGCTCGCCGTCGTCGCGCAGCCAGCGCGCATAGCCCGACCAGCCGACCAGCCGCATTCCGCAGCGCGGACAAACCTGGACCGGAACGAGGATGCGCCTGCCGGCGGCCGCGTACTCCTCGACGGACAGGCGGCACGGCCATACGATTGCCAAGGGTGCTGAGTCCACCCCATCGACCCTCTCGGTCCTCGCGGACCGGGAGGGTCACTACGTCCTGTTGTTACGGGGTCATCTTGGCCGCTGCGCTCCGCCCATGCACGACGACGTCCTCAATGAGCGCCGCCGTATCCCGCCGATCCGGCCCCACACAGAGGTGCCGCTAACAGCCCGTCGTGCCGGCCAGCGGCCCAGTCGCCAAGTGGATCCGGCGTGTACTCGAGCAGAGTCGAGTAGTCGAG
>JANXWH010000163.1 GCA_025351245.1 Chloroflexota bacterium
TCGCCGAGCCCGGCCCCGCCGCCCTGAGCGATTCACGGGTCTTGAGCGCCCACCTGGCGAGCGGCTCGCCCCACCCCTGGTTCATCGCAGCTGACCCGTTCGGTGAGGGCGTGGACCTCGACAGTGTCATGCCGGTGATCCAGCTCGCAATCTCGCTTGTCGCCGTCGTCTTCCTTCGCCGGGTCCGCGCCACGCGACCCGCGAGCTTGACGGAGCCTTCGAGCGCAGCCTCATCCGCCCGTTCGTGACCCACAGTCCGTTGCGACACACCGATCGTGGCGACGGCACCCCAAGGTCGGTGTCCGTGGGGCAGGGAACGCCAACTTCGGGATGGCCCTGGGGACGCCTCTCCTGGCGGCCTCGGCCCCGTCCCGGTCGGTGCGTCGGACAGCCAAACTCGTAACGTCTGCGAAGAGCGGGAGTTTCGCGATGGAGGGATGCGTCTGATGACAGCCGGTGCCGGAGACATCCCCACGGGACGGTGGCGGCGAACCTGGACCGCGATCGACGAACGTTTCGGCATCAGCGGCCTGGGCTACCCAGTGCCGGCTCATGCCAACGGCATCGGCTACATCCTTGGCGGCATCACGTTCTTCGGCTTCCTCATCCTGGCCGCGACGGGGGTGTGGCTGGCCCAGTTCTACCACCCGACGCCCGAGGCGGCCCGGGAGAGCGTCGTCTACATCATGAACGTGGCGCCGCTGGGCGACGTCGCTCGCGGGATCCACTTCTGGACGGCGAATCTCGTCATGGCCACGGTGCTGTTGCACACGGGTCGAATCTTCGTGACCGGGGCCCACAAACGTCCGCGCGAGGTCAACTGGCTGATCGGGCTCGGGCTGCTGACGATCACCATCGGTCTCATCTTCACCGGGACCGTCCTCAAGTGGGACCAGGAAGGGTTCGAGGCGCTCGGCCACAACGTCGAGATCGGGGACCTGCTCGGCGCCTTCGGCTTCTGGTTCTCGCCGACCCTTTCTGCCAGCCTGCCGATAGTCGGGCGCCTGTATATCGCCCACGTCGTCATCCTGCCTGCGCTCGGCACGTTCCTGCTCATCGCCCATTTCCTACTCGTGAAGCGCCATGGCATCTCGGCCCGACCGGCTGACTTCGACGCTGCGGTCGATGGCGGGTCTGCGCCCTCGAAGGCGGGTTCGTCGTTCGCGGTCCATCTAATTCGAATGGTCGGCTTCGGGCTCGTCATCCTGGCCGTCACCACCGTGCTGTCACTCCTCGTGCGGACACCGCTCGGTGCGGCGCCAAACCCGAGCATCGAGGTCTCGAAGCCGTGGTGGATGTTCCTCCCGTTTTATCCCTTCGAGGATTGGTTCGGCCTGCCCGCGCTCCTCTGGGCTCCGGCCCTGATGATCGGTGCGCTGGCCCTCGTGCCGTTCGTCGACCGTAGCCGGTACCGTTCGCCGGGGCGACGTCGCGCGTTCATCATTGCCGGCGCAATCGTCGTGGTCGCGCTCGTCGCGCTCGTCGCCTACGCGGTGATCGAGCCGGCCAAGAGCCACGTGGCTATGTGATGGGCGCCGTGCTGCTTCGTCTCGTGTTGCTCGCGCTCGGCATGGGCCTGATCGAGATCGGGCTGACTGACGCCCTTGGTCGCGGATCGCTGGCCGGATGGGCGCTCGTCCTCGTCGGTGGCTTCCCGCTCGTGCTCGCCGGGACGGCGGGCTTCATCGGTCCGCTCGTTGGGGCCGGCCGCGACAAGGGAGACGGAAGTCATGCGTAAGTCGGCCCTTCTTGGTCCTTTGGCGGCTACGCTGCTGGTGGCCGTCCTCGCTCCGTCGGTCCTCGCCCACGGCATCGTGAGCGTTACCGTCGACCCGAGGACTGTGACTGCCGGAGAGGAGGTCACGATCAGCGTGTCCGGCGTCGAACCGGACCAGGATCGCGTCATCGTCCTCATCGGCCAGGGCATCGTCGTCCCGTTCCCCACCGTCCGAACGGACGGCGGCGGCTCGTTCACGGCCAAGCTGACGATCCCGTCCCGGCTGCCGGGCGGCACGTATCGGTTCGAGGCGATCGGCGACGAGACACTGACCGGCGACGTCGACGTGATGGCTGCCGCAGGCGGGATCGCGGCCCAGGCACCAGCCGAACAGTCGGTGCCGGAGTCGCGAACGCGTGGTGGGCTGGAGACGGCTGCGATGGCGGCCCTCGCCGTGCTCGTCGGGCTCATCGGTCTCGCCATCGTCGTGCGCGCCGAGCGCTTCCGGGGCCACGCAGGAA
Source organism: Chloroflexota bacterium (assembly GCA_025351245.1). Classification (GTDB taxonomy): domain Bacteria; phylum Chloroflexota; class Limnocylindria; order Limnocylindrales; family CSP1-4; genus CTSoil-043. The sequence continues at coordinate 2,239 of JANXWH010000163.1, forward strand.
CCTGACCGCTGACAGCCGGTCCACCCAAGGACTGGCTGCATCGGTTCACCCGACTCTCCCCGGCATTGGGGGCTGCGCTCGGGCTTCCCCCTGTGGCGTGGGCGGGCGACTCTCACGCGTCTCTCGACGGCCTCTCATGCGCCATTTAGCATGGCCGCGCATCGTCGGCCTGATGAATTCGACATCCGCTCCTCCGCCAGGCGAGCAGGCGGGCAGAAAGGTCAGTCTCGGGCCCGGCTGGTTGTTGCCAGCCGCTCTCGCAAGCGTGTTCGTGGTCCTGCTCTACGTGCCCGCCCACAACCCGTCGACGAGCGGAATCGACGGGCTCATCGCCGCTATGGCCATCCTCTATGTCCTCGGCCTGAGCCTGACGACGCCACGCCTCCTCCGAGGGGCCATCCTCCGGTCTGGCGGCAGCCGCGACCCGATCGTGCTCCTGGGGAGGGGACCCGACGCACTCACGGCGGAGTCGATCCGGGCACGCTGGCGGCTGGCGGCGGTCGCCGTCTCCACCGTCACCTCACTCGCTGCAACCCTCGTCGCCGCCCGACTGGCGCTCGTTGCCGATCCCGCTTCATACCCGCACGCGGTCGCGAGCCTCGCCCTCGGGGTCAACGTCGCCATCGCCGCCGGGGCCCTCGTACCGGCGCCTGGCTTCACCGGGTGGGCACTGGTGCTCGGCCTCGTCGACGCAAGCGGAGCCAGGCCCGACCGGCGCGTCGGTCGCGCGGCCCGTCTGGCGCGGTTCGTCGGCGTTCCGATCATGCTCACGGTTGGCGTCGCGGCTGCGCTCTTCGGCGACCCCATGTTCCTGGTCATCAGCTTCATGTTCGCGCTGATCACCTGGACGCAGACCACGGTGGTCGTCGGTCAGGACGCGACTGCGCGGTTCCTCGCTGGACATTGCGCGGAGGACCTCATCAGGCCGATCATCAATCACGTCGATCCCGAGGAAACCCTTGACGGTCTCCTCGCACGTCCACGAGCCAATTGCGTCGTGACGATCGTGGAGGTGCACGGCTGCGTGCTGGGGGCGATCGGGCCGCGTCAGATCGCGAGCCGAGTCTCCGGAAGCCGTAGTGATCGATGCCGTGAAGTGATGGTCCCGATCGCGGCACTGCGACCCCTGGCCGCCTCGTCGCCCGCGGCAGACCTTGTGCCTCGGCTCGGCCGATACGGCTTCGCACTTGTTGCAGGCCCGGATGGGCTGGGCTACGTCGAGGTCTCGGACCTCGCGACCCAGATCCGGATCTGGGTGGGGCTGCGCGAGCGCGGGGTCGCTCGGCTCTTCGGGGGGCGGGGCGGTCGGGGCGCGGCCCCGCCGGGCGGCGGCACGATCATCGGATGAACGGCGGTCGCGGGGACGGTGCCGGCCAGCCGGCCCGAATGCCTCCGCGTGTCATCGCCGCCCTCGCGGCTCTCTGGTCGGTGCTCGTCGCCGGCTGGCTCGTGTGGATCGTCGCCGGCACCGAGCTGCGGACTCCGGCGGTCGCCCTCGCGGCTGGCCTTCTCGTCGCGATGGTGTGGCTGTTCGGCCTCCTGATCCTCGCCCTCTTCCTGGCGGTCAGTTCCGACGAGTAGGGCAGGAATCCGACCACGGTTGCGACGATCCCAGCCGCGAGTCCCGTGGCCGCGAATGTCGTGGGGCAGCAGATCCCGCCGCCGCGAGCCGTCCCAGATGGCGGCGACCTCCGCGTTCAGTCGGATCCTCTGCCTGCCGTGGGCGGTGTGCGGTTGCCGGTCGGATTGGTGAGCCGAGCTATCAGCTGTCCAGCGCTTCGTCGATCGCTTCGGTCCCGAGGAGGAGGCACGAGGTGAGGCGCTCGGCGTTGTCGTGCACGATCGCCTCGCCGAGCCGGATGAGGTCGCGCACCCGCTCGTCCACGAGCCGGTAGCGGTTGTAGCGGCCCTCAGCGCGCGCCTCGACGTAGCCGCACCAGCGCAGACGCGACAGATGGCCCGACACGCGACCCTGCGCGAGGCCGATCGCCTCGACGAGTTCAGTCACGGTGCGCGGCCGCTCGGCGAGGAGTTCGAGGATCCGCACTCGGGTCGGGTCGGAGAGTCCCTGGAAGAACGTGGCGAGAACCTCCGACCGATCGAGTTCGTCGGCCCGGCTGGCAGCGACTGGCAGGTTACTGGTCATCAGCGTCACATCTCCCGGGGCTCGACCGAGTGCTCATTCCGCGCAGCACGACAGCTTCGTGACATCCCGTCTGAATGCTTGTGCGCCGATCTTGAGCGCCTCGCTCATCGTCGGATAGACGTGGATGAGGTCGACGAAATCGGCCAGGGTGGCCTTGAACTTCATTGCCATCGCCGCCTCGTGGATAATCTCGGGCGCAGACTCGCCGATGACGTGGACCCCGAGCACGCGCTCGTCGATCGTGGAGGCGATGAACTTCGCGAGGCCGGTCGTCAGATAGACCGCACCGGCCCTAGGGACATGTACGAGCGGCGTGGTCGCCGCGACCGCCGGGTAGTGGCGAGCGCGGACCTCGGCTTCCGTCTCGCCGACGACCGCGATCGGCGGGTCGGTGAAGATCGCCCGCGGAATGACGGTCCCGTCGAAGGGCTTGCGGGCATCCGCGAAGGCATTGTCGGCAACGATCCGGCCCTGGCGGGCACCGACCGGCGTCGCCATCTGGGAGCGATGCTGGCGGCCGATGACGTCGCTGGCGGCCCAGATGAGGGGCTGGCTTGTGAGCAACTGCGCGTTGACGCTGACGAACCAGTCGCCGTCGACCGCGACACCAGCCCTCTCGAGGCCGAGCGTGTCCGTGTTCGGGGTCCGGCCCGTGGCGACGAGGAGCCGCTCGGCCCGGACGACCCGGCCCGCACCCGCCTGCTCAACGGCGAGCTCGATTCCGCGGGCATTCCCCCGAACGTGGTCGACGCGCGCGCCGCTGACGATCTCGATCCCCTCGGCGACGAAGACCTCCGCGAGCGTGCGACCGAGGTCCGGCTCGTAGCCCGACAGGAGCCCGGAGCGGGCGACCACCGTCACCCGGCCGCCCAGGCGGCTGAACGTCTGGGCGAGCTCGACGGCGATGTAACCGCCGCCGAGGACGACGAGCGACGCCGGGAGGTCCGTAAGGCGGCCCGCCTCGTCGGCGTCCAGCAGGTCGCTGGTCTGGTAGGGGACGGCGTCGAGTCCCGGGATTGGCGGGATCGTCGGGCGGCTGCCGGTGGCGACCAGGATCCGGTTGCCGGTCACCTGCCGATCGCCGATCGCGATCGTGTGGGGGTCGACGAACGCGGCGTCGCCTTCGAGGAGCTCCAAGTCGGCAAGGCCGCCGGCGGCGCTGGCGTACTTCTTCGCGCGGTACTCCCGGACGACATCGTCCTTCTGGGCGACGAGGGCCCCGAAGTCCACGCCGACCGTCGCCGGCGACAGCCCGGCGTAACGCGGGTGCGACGCGTCGTGGACGATCCGGGCAGCCTCGACCAGGTTCTTCGACGGCAGGTAGCCCCGGTTGACACAGGTGCCGCCGAGCGCCCGGCGCTCGACCATCCCGACACGCGCCCCGAGATCCGCTGCACGGATCGCGGCGGCGAAGGCCGTGGACCCGGAGCCGAGGATCAGCAGATCGAAGGCGTCAC
>JANXWH010000180.1 GCA_025351245.1 Chloroflexota bacterium
CCCGGCGCCCCGACGCACGAAGAGCGGCGCCACGAGCATCGACGGGTGGAGGCGCGTCTCGCGAACGAGCGCGCGCAGGGCCGGGGTTCGCCGCAGGCGCCGGAGGCGCGGCGCGCCGAGCGCCCGGTCAAGCGTCCCGGCCCCGTCGGCCCCGTCGTCATGCCTTCCAGCTCTGTCCGCGACGCCCTCGAGGATCGTGGTCATGACGTCTCCCGCGTGGTGGTGACGAAGGGTCGCGCGCCGGCGGCCCCAGCCAGGCTGGCGCGAACGAGCTCGGCGAGTGTGTCCGGGTTGGGCGCGGCCGCCTCGTGGACGATGGAAAAGCCAGCGTCGCGGGCGACCGATGCCGTCGAGGGGCCGATGCAGAAGGCCGGCAGGTCGAGGACCGCGATTCGGTCGGGCGCGTCCAGCAGGGCGAGGAGGCCCCGAACCGTGGAGCCGCTCGTAAAGACGAGCCCGGCGAGCCCGGTCCGGAGCGCGGTTCGCAGCACCTCGGCGGACGTCGCCGGCGCCTCGACCGTGCGGTAGGCGACCATCTCGTCGACGGCCGCACCGCGGGACCGGAGGCGACGACCGAGGCGTTCGTCGGCCAGGTTGCCGCGCACCAGAAGGACGCGGTCGCCGGCGTTGACAGGCAGCTCCTCGGCCAGGGCGGCGGCGGTCGCGACCCCAGGGACGAACGACGCGTGCCCGCCGGCCCGCTCGACGGCGGCGGTCGTCGCCGCGCCGACGGACGCGATCCGGGCCGATGTCAAATCCGCGCCTCGTCGCGCAGCCGCGGCGCCCAGCGCGTCAGCGCCCGCGGGGCTGGTGACCACCACCCAGCCATAGCTCCCGGCGGCCGGCACCGCGTCGTCCAGCGGGCCGCCGGAACGGCCAGGCTCGACCGAGATCGTGGGAACGTGGACGGGGTCCAGGCCACGCGCACGGAGCGCGTCCACCAGCGGCCCAGCGCGCTCGGCGTCGCGGGTCACGAGGACGCGCGGCCGGCGGGCACCCGCGCGCCGGCCGATCGTGGCGGCGATCTCGCGCGCCAGCGCCTCGGCGAGGGCGGGCCCGTCGCCGGATGATGCGCTCCCGCGCGCCCAGACCACCCGGACCGGGCCAACCGAACGCGACGAAGCGGTGAAGGTCGTCCCCGGCGCCTCTGCGGCCGCCGTCGCCGGGGCGTCGCCCGCGAGGAGGTCCGCCGGATCCGCCGCGGCCACCAGCAACTCCAGGGTTCCGTTGCGGACCGTGCCCAGCGCGCCGAGCGGCGCCCGGCACCCGCCGCCGCTCGCGGCAAGGAACGCGCGCTCCGACTCGACCGCGGTGCGCGTCGCCGGGTCGTCGAGCTGCTCGACGAGCGGGCCCGCGACCGGATCGTCCGCCCGGCACTGGACGGCCAGGGCGCCCTGGCCCGGCGCGGGAGGCAGGACGTCCGCCGGGAGCGCCTGGGTGATCCGACCGGCGAGGCCGAGGCGGGTCAGCCCGGCGACGGCCAGGACCAGCGCGTCGGACTCGCCGTCGGCGAGGCGGCGCAGCCGCGTGTCGACGTTCCCGTGGAGTGGGTGCGGCCGGAGGTCCGGGCGGCGCGCGAGGAGGAACGCAACGCGCCGCGGGCTGTCCGTGCCGATGCGGGCGCCGTGCGGCAGTGTGTCCAGGGTCAGGCTGGGATCCCCCGCGATGAGCGCGTCCCGGGGATCCTCTCGGGGCGGGAAGGCGGCGATCCGCAGCCGGGGGTCCTGGGTCGTCGGGACGTCCTTCGCGCTGTGAACGGCGACATCGATCCGTCCGTCGAGGAGCGCGGCCTCCAGGGCGGTGACGAACGCGCCTTCGCCCCAGATCGAGTTCGGGGCGCGGTTGTCGCCGGCCGTCCGGATCGTGACCATCTCGACGGTCGCGCCCCGCGCCCGGAGCGCCTCCGCGATCGTGCCCGACTGGGCGAGCGCGAGCGCGCTCCCGCGGGTCCCCAGGCGCAGGTGAGGAACCGCGGCCACGGCCGCGCCCGCCGGATCGCCGCTCACAGCCCGAACAGGTCGCGGGCGGCCCGCTCCAGCGTGCCCCCTTCGTCGGAGTGCAGGGCGTCCAACGGGGCGTGCAGCAGCGCGGCAACGAGGCGATGGCTCATCTGCTCGAGGACGGCACGCTCGTCGGCGCCGAGCTCCGGGAGCCGGTGGAGGAGCCATTCCAGCTCGGCGCGGCGGATCTGCTCCGCCGACGAGGCGACGGCCTGGATCACGGGCACGGATTCGCGGGCGCGAAGCCAGGCGCAGTAGTCGCGGCCGGAGTCCGCGACGAGCTTTTCGATCCGCCGCCGGAGCCGATCCTGCGGGCCGAATTCCGTGCCGACGACCAGGTCGTCAACCGAGGTGAAGCGATCCCCGAGCCGCTCCTGGAGCGCCGCCGGAACGGATGGTGGCGAAGAGAGGTCCACGACCGGCACCCCGGTCACCACGAGGCGGTCCGCATCGCCCGCGCCAACCTGCCAGGCGCCCGCGAGCGCGACGACCGCGCCTGCCACGTCCGGCGGGACGCCGTCGGCCCCGAAGGCGACCCAGTCGCCGCCCACCTCGGTGGCCAGGGCACGGGCCCGTTCGTCCGTCCGGCTGACGACCACCACGCGCGCCCCGCGCCGGTGGGCGGCGAATACCGCGAGCCGGCCCATCTTGCCGGCGCCGGCCACGAGGACGGTTTGGCCGCGGATCTCGCCGGCCGCCCGCGCGATCAGGTCCAGGGCGACGTCCGCAAGCGAGCGCGGCGACCCGTCGAACCAGGCGTGCGATTGGCGACCCGCCCGGAGGGCGACCTGGAAGAGTCGGTCGAGGACCGGGTCGATCCGCCCGCCTTCGCGGCGCTCGGCGAGCGTCACCCGGAGCTGGTGCAGAATCTGGTCCTCGCCGAAGACGGCGGAGTCCAGGCCGCAGGCCACCTCGACCAGGTGGCGGACGGCGTCGACGTCCTCCAGCCGGTCGGCACCCGCGGGGAGTGGCGGGAGGGTCGGCAGGTCGGCGCACCCGGCGGCCAGGTAGACCTCCACGCGGTGGCAGGTGTGGACCAGGATCGCCCCGGGTCCCAGGTCCACCCCACCAAGGGCCGCCATGAACGCCTCGCGCTCGAGGCTGTGGACCCGCCGCACATGCAGCACGTGGGCAATGATGGTGGCGGACGCCGGGTGGAAGGCGATGCGGAGGTCCGGCCCGGCGGCCGGGAGCCCGGGGGAACGAAGGTCGCCGGTCATCGGGCCAGCCGGCCTCGACGCCCGGGGCGCCGGTCGTGGAGCGCGCCACTCTCGAAGCCCTCGAGGGTGGCGTCGAGCAGGCGGTCGACCGCGACCGCGACCGCCTCGAGGAGGTCCGTGGCCCCCGCGGCGTCCAGGCCCTGGCGCCGCGCGGCGCCGGCCATCTCGTGCACGAACGGCGTCCGGAAGCGCAGGAACGTCGCGACCGTCTCGCGCATCGTCGCACCGAGCGACCCGGCGATCCGCCCGTAGGCGGCCGCCGCGATCATGCCCTCGGCCAGCGCGGCCTCGCGGAGATCGTCGTCCCGGGCATCCAGGTAGCTCACGATCGAGGCTGCCACGATGCGGCCGTGGCTGCGAAGCGGTTCGCGTGCCCCGCTCGGGACCCCGTCGAGAAAGGTCGGCGGGCCGTCCCCATCGCGCATTGACTGGCGGTAGGCGCGGTGGATCTGGCCGGGCGTGGCCGCGCCGGCGATCGCAGCCTGCTGGGCGGGCCGCCGGGGGAGCAGGGCCTCCACCGCCGACCTCCGGATGCGCCGGTGGCCACCCGGCGTTGTGAACGTCGCGACGCGGCCCTCGGCGGCCCACCGACGGAGCGTGGCGGTGGAGACGCCCAGCAGCGCACTCGCCTCGCCCATGGCCAGCCAGTCCGTTCCGGCGGCCCGGGGCTCATCCATGCTCGCCTGACTGCCGCCGGGCGGATCCTCGATCGCGTGCATCAACCCACATCGCTCATGTCGCTCGGCTGCTGGGCGACCAGGCCCGGCGCCGCACACCGGGATTCTGCCCGGGGCCCCGGGGCGGTCCTATCCCCCGGCACGCACAATCGCGCGGAATCCCATCTCGATCGGGAGGCATGGACGCGGCACCCGACCGGATCGACCGATACAGGCGATTCGAGCGAATCGAGCGAGTCCATGCTGCGACGATCTCCTGTTCCGCCTGGTTCGGTCCGGACGGGTCCGCGCGCCGGCGCCGTGGCCCAGGAGCACGCGGAGCGGCATCGCGCGGATGGAACGTTCGGGAACTATAGTGCATAATCGCGAAGTAACCGTCAGGATTGATGAGGTTCGAGTGCCGCCCGACACGCGATCGTCCACGATCTGGGTCGGCCTCGGGGAGGCCAGCCGCCTGCTCGGGATCGCGCCCGGGACCCTCCGCCGGTGGGCGGACGCGGGGCGTATCCCGGTCTTCACCACCCCTGGCGGGCATCGCCGCTTCTCGCGCAGCATGATCAGCGCGCTGCTGCCCGCCGCCCGAACCCGACGGCCAGCGCTCGCCCGCCTGGGCGCCTCCGCGGATCGTATGGCGCGGGCCTACCGGGGCCGCCGCACGGCCCCCTCAGCGGGCCGACCCTGGATCGCCGGCCTCACGGACGAGGCGCGCGACACGTTCCGGACCCGTGGTCGGGAGCTGGTCGCGCTGCTCCTGGAGCACCTTGACGCGCCCGACGCGGACCGCGCCGCCGAGACGCTCCGGGCGGCCTCCCAGCTGGCCGCCGCCTACGGCCGGGAGAGCGCGGCCCAGGGCGCGTCGCTCAGCGAGGCGGTGGAGCGCTTCCTGTGGTTTCGCAGCCCCTTCGTCGACGAGCTCGGCGCGCTCGCCCGGAGGCGCGGGCTGGATACCCGCGAGGCGACCGCGCTCCTCGCGGACGCCGAGGCGGCAACGGACCGTCTCCTGGTCAACATGATGACCGGCCACACGATCATGACCGGGCTCCGGCAGGGCCCCGCGTGAGCGCCCGCTACGTCCGGGCGCTGGCCCTCGGGCTGGACCCCGCCTGGCGCAGGCTCGACGCGGCGCGCCGCCGGAGCACGGCTGTTTCGTTCCTCGAGGCGCTCGCGCCCGGGGAGGGCGTGGTCACCGAGACCTACTCGCTGATCGGGCTGAAGCCCGGGATCGACCTGCTGGTCTGGCAGCTCGCCGGCTCGGTGGATGCCCTGGAGGAGGAATCTGCGCGGCTGCTCCGGTCCGGCCTGGGGCGGTGGATGGCGGTCCGCGAAAGCTTCACCGGCCTCGTGGGCGATTCGCAGTACGTCGTCCGGCCCACAAGCCAGGAGCAGTCCCTCTTCGAGGGGGAACGGTCGCGATACCTCATCGTGTACCCGTTCACGAAGTCCACCGAGTGGTACCTCACCTCGCGCGAGGTCCGCCAGGGCTCCATGAACGAGCACATGCGCGTCGGGCACGCCTACCCCCAGGTTCGGCAGCTCCTGGCCTACTCGTTCGGGCTCGACGACCAGGACTTCCTGGTGGCCTACGAGACCGACGACCTGCCAGCGTTCTCGGCGCTCGTGCGCGACCTGCGCGCGACCGACGGCCGACGTTCCACGGTGCGCGACACCCCGATCCTCCTCGGAGTCCACCGGCCGGCTCCCGAGATCGTGGAGCTGCTTGGCGCGTCTGGAGCCGACGAGGACTGACCGGTCAGGATGGCCGGGCGGGCAGGCCCGGCCAGATTGGGGATGCTCTCCGGGGCCCGCCCTACGGGAACCAGGTGGGGCCGCGCGGCACCGCGTGTATCCGTGTGTATCCGCGGGCGCATCGAACCGGCGCGCCACACGTGCTCCCTGCTGTGGAGCGCGGGCGATCCGCGAGCTGCGCTTCGTCTGGGTGGAGTCCCTCCTGGGGACGGCCGCCCTGGGGCTGGCGCTCCTCGTGCTCCTCCGGGCCGGCTACACGGTCGCGGGCGTGACGCTGGCGGCGCTGCTCTACTGGTGACCATGAGCTTCGCGACGGTGATCGAATCGCGCAGATCCAGGCGCATACTCGTCGAGGGCTGGCACACACCAGTGTGCTGACGAGCCGCGTGGAATTGGGTGGTACGTGTTTCACGCAACGATCGGCTGCCGGACGCGTACGGTGACGTGGGTGGTCCTGATGCAACGCGCCGTCGCCTGTTCGTTCCTTTCGCTGGTATTAGCCGTCACCGGGTGCTCGCTCGCGCCTCCGGCGTCACCATCGTCGGCTCCGGAACCCACGCCGTCGGCTGCCGTCTCGAGCAAGCCGATCTCCTTCCCGACCCCGAAGCCGACCGCCGCCGCCACGCCGACGGCCACCCCGCGCCCGACGCCCGTCCGAACCGCGACGCCGAAGCCCACTCCCCGCCACACCGCCACTCTCAGGCCCGCCGCCTCGCCGACACCTTCGCCGGCCAGTCGGCTGATCCGCCACGGCTCACGCGACGTGCCGCGGATCGCCCTGACGTTCGACATGGGCGGCCGTGTGGGCGACGCGCTGAAGATCATGGACTGGCTCGTCGACCGCGACATCCACGCGACGACCTTCATGACCGGCGCGATGGCCGACAACAAGAACACGGATGCGGGTCGCAACGTCCTCGCCAGCATCGACGCGCACCCCGCGCTCTTCACGCTCGGGAACCACTCGTACACGCACACCGACTTCCGGACGCTGTCCGGGTCGCAGATCCTCTCCGAGATGCGGCGCACGGAAGCGGCGATCGCGCCCTACTGCTCGCAGGACCTGCGGTCATACTTCCGCCCGCCGAACGGCGGCTACGACTCGGAAGTCCTCGCGGCGGTCGGCGCTGCCGGCTATAGCCGGACGGTGACCTGGGACATCGACACGATCGACTGGCGGCCGGTCGCCAACGACCCGCCGGGCCCGACCGCGGACCAGATCGTCGCCAAGGTCCTGGGCAACGCCCAGAACGGATCGATCGTCCTGATGCACCTCGGTGGGTACCACACGTACGAAGCGCTGCCGCGGATCGTCGCTGGGCTCCTGGCCGCCGGCTACGACCTCGTCACGCTCGGCGAGATGCTGGGAGCGTGATGCCGGCGAACCCATCCAGGGCCCTGGTGGCCATGGCTGCTGTACGGTCCCGCGCCTCCCACTGGCGAGTGGCCAAGCGGTTCAAGGCGCCTGACTCCCCGATCTTTGGGCACTGACAGGGCACCTGACTCTGGGCGCCCTCGGACGCGGACAACTGGAGCCTATGGACTTCTCCGTGGGCAACTCTCGGGGCGGGTCGGCGTGAAGCCCGTCTACCTGCCGAACGATCGGGCAATCCTCCGCTACATCGAGGTCCCGGGCGACGATCCGCCCTTGAACCGCCCTGGGCTTCGTGGTGCGTAGTGTGAGGACGGGTGATTGGATTTCAGGCGGCCACGGTGGACGCCGGTAAGCGCTGATGGTAGGCCGCCTCGAACTCGGCCGGTGGCACGTCTGCCGGAGGCACTGTGGAGACGCTGCTCGTTCCACCAGGCCACCCAGGCCTGGCCTGGTCGCGTGCGAGGACGACGACGGGAGATTCGCGCCACGGCGGAACCGGCGCATGCCGGGCGCCTTGAACCATCGGGCGACGACGAGGTCGACGCCCTCACCATGGCAGCGGGGCGTTCCTGCATGGTGCGCGCAGTACCATCCATTCGTCGAAGTTGGACGTGCAAGTCACTGGCCCCGCCGACCGTGGTGTCGCTGCCCTGCTGCCACCGGTGAGCTGAGCCAGGCGTAGTTGGAGGATTGTTCGGTGAAGATCCGCGACGCGAAGCCCGAGGAGTTGGTGCGACCGACCCAGGCCAGGAAACTCTCGCCCCGGCAGAAGGCTGCGCAGGAACGCGAGGCCAGGTTCCGCAAGCTGCTCGAAAGCCTCAGCGACCCCGCGCAGATCAAGGCCATTGAGCCCGAGAAGGGCGAGAAGCTGGGCACCCTGCGGGCGTCCCTCACGAAGGTTCTCCAGGGGGACCACCGGGGTGCGCACATGGCCGTGAAGCGCGGCGTCAT